>NZ_FAOZ01000008.1:9828-136804 GCF_001536285.1 Parafrankia irregularis
CCTCGGTGGCCTCGGTGGCCTCGGTGGCCTCGGTGGCCTCGGTGGCCTCGGTGGCCAGCTCTCGCCGGTCGCGCCTGTAGCACCGGTTCTGCCGGTCCTCGCTGGTAGTGCTTGGCCTTGTTCGTGTAGCTCGCCGTTCCTGCCTCTTGCGTCGGCTCCGCCGGTTATACCGATCCCAACGGCCCGCACCGGTCCCACGGGGTTCTACGGGCCCACCTCGGTCGTGTCGAGTCCCGCGGCGCCGTGCCCGTCCCCGCGGTCTCCGGCCTGCCCGCTGGCCTGTCCGCCTGTGGTGCCAGGTCGGTCTCGCCGCCCCGCATTGGTCCTGTCTCGACTCTGGGGCTGACTGCCGGCGCCGATACCGGTTCCGCGTCCGCCGGTCCTGTCGTCCGCGCTGTTCTCGCCGGTTCCAGCCAGCCAGCTCATCCGCTCACCTACCCGCTCGCCCTCATACCCGCCTGGCCGCCCATTCCGCCGGATTCGTCGAACGGCGATGCGCTGGCGCCGTGCGGGTTCCCGCTGGCCGCGCGCGATGTCCCGAACGGCCGGCTCTGCCGGTCCGCGCTGGCCTCGCCGGCAGCGATCCGCCGGTTCCGCCTCGCAGACCCTGCGGATCTGTCGGCTCTGAGCGGTTCCTTTCGTGCCGGGCAGGCCGGTCCCGATGGCCCTGGTCAGGTTCCGTCCGGTTGACGGGCGGAGTTCGGTCGGATGGCCGACCCGACCCGACCCGACCCGGACCCGGCCCGGTCGGGTCCGGGTCCGGACTCGGACTTTGAGCGTGGGCAGGTTCGTGCTCTCGCGGACGGTCGGGATGATCCAGGCGCTGTTCATGGATAGACGGGCGATCGCCGGGCCGGGCTGGCCGATGGGCGCGCCTCAGGGAGTCGAGGACCGGTCAGGACTCTGAACGTGCCGGAGTCCCTGGCCTGCCTTTTGGCCTCTTCGAGGTCGCGGCGGCTGTTCCTGCGGATGGTGGCACCATGACCGCCATGCGTCTGGGCACCGCCGATCATCTCGGCTGGGCTGTGGCTGTCACGGCGACGGCGGACCATCAGGTCGTGGACCGTCGGCGGATCGAGCTGATCGAACCAGGCATGCCGGTGGCGCCGATCCACCATGCTGGCGGTCCTCACCAGCTCCACCGGCCGGGGGAGCCGCTGCGCGACACGGAACTCGCGGCCCTGGTGGCCGAGGTCCGCGCCTCAGCGGTCCGGGCCGCTTCGGCGGCCTTGGAGGAGCTGGCCGCAGCGGTGCCCGCACCGATCATCTCGCTCTCGCTGTGGACTTGGCCGGCCGGCTTCCCGGCCGACATCGCCGTGCAGCGACGCGTCCCGTACGAGAGCCGGGCCGACCCCATCATGTACCGGCAGGTGCTGGCAGACGTGGCGCGGAACCGCGGCTGGGCGATCCATCTCTACGACCCGAGAACTGTCGAGGCTGAAGCGATCCGCCTCCTGGGCGAGCGCGCGGACGAGGTGCTGCGCAGACCGCGGACGACGCTGGGGCCGCCCTGGGCGAAGGATCATCGGGTCGCCCTCGCGGCCACGATCGTGGCCGCGTGATCTCACCACTGGTGTGAGGTCCGTTCAGCTTCTGGGGGTGTCAGCAGAGCTTGCTGCGGAGGGACGCTGGCGGTGTGCCCAGCGCTTTCCTGTGCATGCTGGCGAAGCACAGCGTTGCAGGTCAGAGACCCAGTTGTGATCGGGTCCTGCCGCTGGCGTACCGCTGCGGGCCGGACGGGTGGGGGGCGGCTGCACGGGTCGGCTGTGCGCGGCCGACTGCCCAGCGATCTTGCTGGGCAGGATGCGGTAGATCGTGCTGGCTTTCCGCTGGGCACGGTGTGGTGCGCTAGATCCGCCCGAATCCCTAGGCATCGGAAAGGGCGGCCCCATGTCCGCGAAACGATCTCTATTGTGTGAGCGCACAGCTGACGCCAGGCAGCGCGGGCCGCGTTGGCAACTTCCCGGGGCTGCTCCCGCCGGCCGTTCCCAGCATCCCTGCCCTGGGGCGGCGCACCCGTCCCGATCGTCACGCGGGCAGGCCACGCGAGGCTTGATCCGGCTGCCGGCTTGGGTCGATGGTCGCTCATGGCGCGACGCGGTGATCTTCGCCGGTCGCTCGCCGAGGGCCGGAGCTGCCTGCGACAGCGACGGGCGCCTGTGATCTTCGCGATGGACGCTGTCGCGTCGTTCAGCGATCACCACCCGACTGGACTAGTTAATGGCACCATTTTTCCCTGTGAACGCACGTCGGACCATATTTTGATCTCTAATCCTGGTGGTCCGGTGGGTGGGCCCCATTCCTACTAGTCGGGGAGTGTGGGCGGTGCTTTCTGGCGGTCCTCCGGGCCAATTTTCTTCCGTCATCCATCGAACAACTCTTCAACAACTCTGGAGATCGACTGTCCGAAGTTGGCCTGAAAACCGGATTCATATATAGCGGCGTTTCGCGCCGCACGGAAGGAGGCCCGCCTCGTGACCGACCAGGCCCACACGAACGCCGACCGTCCCGGCTCCCGCCGCCCGCTGCGCGCGGTATCCCCTGCAGCACAGCAGCCAGATGGGCCGCAGCTCGCGCCAGCGCCCTCGGGGCCGCCGACGGTTCCCGCTGACCCGCCTCGCCCTGACGCGGCGGCGGGGGAGGAGTCCGGGTCCGGACCCGGTCCTATTCCTGGTCCTTCCTCGGACTCATCTGCGGGTGGGAATCCGCATCCAGCTCAGGCGGTGCTGTGTCCGCGGTCAATTCCCGGATCGGAGTATTTTCCGTGCTTCGCGGGTTCCCTTCCGGCCCGTCCGGGTGTTACTGTTTCTGTCAATGAGCCGGATACTGCCCCGTGCCCTGCTGGGAGCGGCTGCCCGATCCTGGCCTCCTCTGCCTCTGTCTGGTCCTTTCCTTCGGCGCCTGGAGGCTCTATGACGGCTGCCCGTCCCACCGGTCCCATCGACAACCCGGATGACAGCGGCGGGCCCCAGATCTCCCGGGCCGCCACCCGCCCCACGGCAAGCGAACAGGTCGCGCCGCCGGGGGGCACTTCAGCTGCGGAACCTCGCGGGCCGGTGGAGGCGCCGCCGGATGCGGAGGACACGGGGCGCCTCGCGCTTCCGCCTCCGACGAGGCCGGACGGTGGGAAGGGGCGGCCGGGTAGGCGGTGGGTGTTCCACGGAGAAGCCCAGACGATCAGTGGCCCGGAAGCCGAATGGACATGGGCCAACTTGGCGGCCGTCACCCGCGATCTTCTGGTCTGGTCTGCCGGGGAACGGGCCGCTGATGGCGACACATCGGATGAGGAGGCAGCGTGATCGATCCTGGTCGTCCTTCCCGCGCGGCCGGGCCAGGCCGCCTGGGACCCGGGGCGGCGGATCCGGCGAACCCGGCACTGTCGGACCTGGCGGTATCCCCGTTCGCCATGCCGCTGTCGCTACTGCACGACGAGGTCCGGGTCGCGTTCGCCGGGCGGACCTCCACCGAGGAGCAGCAGGACCCCCGTCAGTCGCTCATCCGTCAGCTCGACCGGGCCAAGTCGGCGCTGCCCGCGTCGTGGGTGATCGTCGCGCACTACTACGACGTCGAGTCCGGCCGCAAGGAACTGCACGACCGTGGCCACGGAGCTGACGTATCCCGGTTCGACATCCCGATCCCTCGGGACGGCGGCATCGACGATCTTCTTGCCGAGGCCCCCCATCCGAACCGGCGGTTCGACGTGGTGATCTGCGAGTCGATGTCGCGAATTGCCCGGCGGATGTTCGAGACACTGTCCATCGAACGTCAGCTCGAACGGGCCGGGGTTCCGCTGTTCGCCTGGAACGAGCCGATCAAGGTCGACGGGCCGCGGGCGTCGCAGATCCTGCAACGGAGGATCAACCAGTCCGTCGCCGAGTACGAGGTGTGGAACACCCTGGAGAGCTCCTGGGGTGGGCTGTGCACCCACGTCCGGGACGGTTGGAACATCGGCAAGCCGCCATATGGCTACCGGGCCAAGAGCTTCCGGCACCCGAACTCGGCCAAGGCCGACCGGGGAGCCACGAAGACCCGGCTCGAACCCGACGGGGCGCGCGGAGAGACCGTGACGCAGATCGCGCACTGGCGCTACTACCGCAAGCTCGGCTATGGAGCGATCGCCGAGCAGCTCAACACAGACCTGGAGCGCTACCCGCCACCCGAGCCGGTCGGCGGGGCCCACCAGGCCCGGGGCGCCTGGTCCAAGTCCACGGTGTCCGACCTGCTCCGTAACCCCAAGTACACCGGCTATCAGGTGTTCAACCGGCGGGCAAGCCGTTCTCGGCATGGAGCGGTCAACGGGCCGGAGAAGTGGGTCTGGTCAGCCCAACCCGTGCACGAGCCACTGATCCCCAAGTGGATGTTCGACGAGTTCAACGCCCAGCGGCAGAGCCGGCGGGGCTCTCGTCAGGGAAACGCCCTCAACACCCATCCCGCCACCCTGCGTACCTATGTCTTTCGGGGGATGGTGATCTGCACATGTGGGCGGCGTATGGCCGGCAACCTCCGCCGGCCCGGCGACCCCGTGTACTACATCTGCTGGCCGAAGGCGAACAACCGGGGGCGTGAGGACAAGCTCTCCGAACATCCCAAGACGGTCCGCATACGCGAGGATGTGCTCCTCGGTGCCATTACGGATTTTTACGCCGAACGGGTGTTCGGGCGCAGCCGTGTGGCGCTGCTGACCGCTGACCTCGCGACCTACGACGATCGAGCGGCCCAGGAACGGGCTGCCGCTAGAAGCAGGCTCCAACGGAAGATCGATGATCTTGGTCGTAGGCAGGGCAACATCCTGCGTCAGGCGCAGGACGGTGATCCCGCCGATCCGTTCACGCAGGGGCTAAGGCGTAACTACAACGACCTCGATGCCGAACGAACCGCCGCAGTCGCTCAGATCGAAGATCTTGATGTAGCTGACGAGGCTGAACCGGACCGGCCTGGGCCCGACAGCTTGCGACTCCTCGACGCGCTTCCGACGCTTCAGGTCAAGCTTGGTCAGGCGCCCGAGGAGCTACAGCGACGTCTCTATGAGATCACGCAGCTCACCGTCCATGTCGACCACGAGAGTCAAGAGGTCCTGATGATGATCAGAATTCCAGAGGTCAACCTTGATCAGGTAGCCGGTCTGGCGGGGGTCGTCGCCGACGGCGCTGCCCCACGTGCAGCGATCCCGCGATCTCATCGCCGCGTGGATGCTGTACGTGCCCCCGGCAGGATTCGAACCTGCGCACCCGCCTCCGGAGGGCGGTGCTCTATCCCCTGAGCTACGGGGGCTCCAGGGCAACGAGGCATACCGTACCAGGTGGGATCGGCAGACTGTGCAACCCGGTGCCCGTAAGCTTCGCCCGTGTACTTCAGCGCCCCCCGCGTGCTCGTCGTGGACGACGACGCCGTGATCCGTCAGCTCGTGGTCGTCAACCTCGAACTGGAAGGTTTCGAGGTGCACACCGCTGTCGACGGTGCTGACTGCCTCGAGCGGGTCCATGAGATCGCGCCGCAAGTGATCACGCTGGACATCATGATGCCGCGGGTGAACGGCTGGGACGTCGCCGCGCGGCTGCGTGACGACCCGGCGACGGCCGGCATCAAGGTGATCATGCTTACCGCGCGTGCGCAGGAGGCCGACGTCAAACGCGGTGCGCGCCTCGGCGTGGACTACTACCTGACGAAGCCGTTCGACCCCGATCTGCTGATCGGAGTGGTCAGCCGCCTCGCGGCGGGCCAGCCGGTCTGAGGTCCGGCTCCGGTAGCGGGGGTCGGCGCGGATGCCGGCGGCGCGGCGGGGGCTGGTGCCGGCGTGTCCTTCCGTGACCTTCCTGAAGACGCCACCGACTGCGCGCGGAAGGTATCCAGCGGGCGCTGCCTGGGGCGATGCCGAACGGGGCGCGGCACCCTTCGCCGCCCGGTCCGTACGCGCGGCGACCGGATTGGGCGGGCGCGCCGATAGCATCGCGACATGACCCCCGCCGAGCTGGCCGACTCCATCGTCGCGGCCGTTCGTGATGCCGTCGCAGGCGGAGAGCTTGATGTGCCCGTGCCCACCACGGTCACGATCGAGCGCCCGCGGCAACCAGAGCACGGTGACTACGCGTCGCCGGTCGCCATGCAGCTGGCGAAGGCGGCCCGCCGCCCGCCCCGGCAGGTGGCCGAGCTTCTCGCGGCGCGCCTGCGAACGAACCCGGGCGTGGCGGAGGTCGAGGTGGCCGGGCCCGGCTTCCTGAACATCCGGCTCGCCGGCGCCGCCCTCGGCGGGATCGCGCAGGCCGTCGTCCGTGGCGGTGCGGCCTACGGCCGTGCGACCACGCCTCGGGGCCTGCGGGTGAACCTGGAGTTCGTCAGTGCGAACCCCACCGGTCCGGTGACGCTGGCGTCCACACGCTGGGCGTCGGTCGGTGACGCGCTGGCCCGGGTGCTGGCGGCGGCCGGCTACGAGGTCGGCACCGAGTACTACGTGAACGACGCCGGAGTGCAGGTCGAGCGGTTCGGGGCGTCGATCCTGGCCGCGCTGCGCGGCGAGCCCGCGCCCGAGAACGGGTACCACGGCGCCTATGTCGCCGAGATCGCCACGCGGGTCGTGGCGGCGAACCCCGGCCTGGAGCAGCTCGTCGCCGGGTCCGGTGGCCAGGTGGCGGATGAGAAGGCGCTCGCGGTCTGCGCTCGCGACGGCGTCGAGATGATGCTCGCGGAAATCCGTTCGACGCTGGCCGGCTTCGGGGTCGAGTTCGATCTGTGGAAGTCGGAGCGGAGCCTGCACGAGGCCGGCGAGCTGACCGCGGCCATCGAGGAGCTCCGGGCGAAGGGGCACGTCTTCGACGCGGACGGCGCGGTCTGGCTGCGCACCACCGACTTCGGCGACGACAAGGACCGCGCCCTGGTCAAGAGCGACGGGCACCCGACCTACTTCTGCGCCGACGCGGCCTACTACCGGGACAAGCGCCGCCGTGGGTTCGACCGGCTCTGCTACCTGCTGGGCGCTGACCACCACGGTTACATCGGGCGGCTGCGCGCGATCGCGGCGTGCTTCGGTGACGATCCCGAGCAGACACTGGATGTGATCATTGGCCAGCTGGTGACCCTGTCGCGGGGCGGGGTGGCCGTGAAGATGTCCAAGCGTGCCGGCACGTTCCTGACACTGCACGACCTGGTGGATGCGGTCGGCGTCGACGCGGCGCGGTACTCGTTGGTCCGGGCGTCGATGGATTCGTCGCTCGACCTCGACCTCGACGTGATCGCGCGGCAGACCAACGACAACCCGGTCTTCTATGTCCAGTACGCACATGCCCGGATCAGCTCGCTGATCCGCAATGCGGCCGCGCTGGGCCTGGCGACCTCCGCCGATCCGGCGTTCGACGTCGAGGCGGTCGACGTGTCGCTGCTCACCCATCAGCGGGAGGTGGAGCTTCTCGGGGCGCTGGGTGAGCTGCCGCGGGTGATCGAGTCGGCGGCCGCCCTGCGGGCGCCGCACCGCATCGCCCGGTATCTGGAGGAGCTGGCCGGGACGTACCACCGCTTCTACGACTCCTGCCGCGTGCTGCCCCAGGGCGACGAGGAGGCGACGGCGCTGACGGCCGCCCGGCTGTTGCTGGTCGAGGCGACCCGGGTCGTCCTCGCGAACGGGCTGCATCTGCTCGGCGTCGGCGCGCCGGAACGGATGTGAGGCGAATGACGATCGACGGGGGGCGTCCGCGCCCGATGAGAATCGCGATGCTCGGCTGCGGCGTCGTCGGCACCGAGGTGGTGCGTCTGCTGCGCACGCATGCCGACGACCTGGCCGCCAGGGTCGGCGCTCCGCTGGAGATCGCCGGAATCGCTGTCCGTGACCCCGACCGGGTCCGCGGGATCGCGGTCGACCGGGCGTTGCTCACCACCGATCCCGGCGCGCTGGTCGCCCGGGATGACATCGACATCGTGATCGAGGTCGTCGGCGGCATCGAGCCCGCACGCAGCTGGCTGCTCGCCGCGCTGCAGTCCGGGAAATCCGTGGTCAGCGCGAACAAGGCGCTGCTCGCGACGCACGGTTCGCTGCTGCACGACGCGGCGGCCGCCGCGGGTGTCGACCTGTACTACGAGGCCGCGGTGGCGGGCGCGATCCCGCTGCTGCGGCCACTGCGCGAAAGCCTCGCGGGGGACCGGATCCGCCGTGTCCTCGGCATCGTCAACGGCACGACGAACTACATCCTCACCCGGATGGACGAGACCGGTGCCTCCTTCGACGACGCGCTGGCCGAGGCCGGCGCGCTCGGGTATGCGGAGGCTGATCCGTCCGCGGACATCGACGGCTTCGACGCCGCCGCCAAGGCGGCGATCATCGCGCAGCTCGCGTTCCACACCCGGGTAACCATCGACGATGTCTACCGGGAGGGCATCCGCGGGGTGACCGCCGCCGACATCGCCAGCGCCCGTGAGCTCGGCTGCACGGTGAAGGCCCTCGTGATCGCCGAGCGCGCCGGCGACCGGCCGGGCATCAGCCTGCGGGTCCACCCGGCGATGATTCCCCGTTCGCATCCACTCGCCGGTGTGCGCGAGGCGTTCAACGCGGTCTTCGTCGAGGCCGAGGCCGCCGGGCAGCTCATGTTCTACGGCCGCGGGGCGGGCGGCGCGCCGACCGCCTCGGCGGTCCTCGGTGACGTGGTCGCGGTCGCCCGCAACCGCATCGCGGGCCGACAGGGTCCGGGGGAGTCCGCGTACGCGGCGCTGCCGGTCCTGCCGATGGGGCCGACGGTCACCAGCTACCACCTGCAGCTCGACGTCACGGACAAGGCGGGTGTGCTGGCGTCGGTGGCCGGTGCGTTCGCCCGGCACGATGTCTCCATCAGAAGTGTTCGTCAGGACGGCCGTGGCGACGACGCCAGCCTCGTCCTGGTCACCCATCCGGCCGCGGACGCGGCGCTGTCCGCGACCGTCGAGGACCTACGTGTCCTCGACGGGGTACGGGCAGTGTCAGGCGTGGTACGGGTCGAGGGAGTTGAGTCATGACCACGATGTCGTCGATGCCGGTTTCGAGTGCGTCGAGCTCCGCTGAGGTCTCCGGGCAGCTGCCGCGGGCCTGGCGCGGGATCATCGAGGAGTATCGGGACCGGCTGCCGGTCACGCCGGAGACTCCGGTCATCACCCTGCGGGAAGGCGGCACGCCGCTCCTGCACGCGGATCACCTGTCGCAACTTACCGGGTGTGATGTTCATCTCAAAGTCGAAGGGGCCAACCCGACGGGCTCCTTCAAGGACCGGGGCATGACGGTCGCGATCAGCCGTGCGGTGGGGGAAGGCTCCCAGGTCGTCATCTGCGCTTCCACGGGTAACACCTCGGCCTCGGCTGCGGCCTACGCGGCCCGGGCCGGGCTCACCTGCGCGGTACTCGTGCCCAGTGGCAAGATCGCGCTCGGCAAGCTGGCTCAGGCACTGGTCCACGGGGCGCGCCTGCTGCAGGTCAGCGGCTCGTTCGACGACTGCCTGCGCGTCGCCCGCGAGCTGGCCGACACCTTCCCCGTGACCCTGGTCAACTCGGTCAATCCACACCGCCTCGAAGGCCAGAAGACGGCGGCCTTCGAAATCGTGGAGGCGCTCGGCCAGGCGCCGGACGTGCACTGCCTCCCGGTCGGGAACGCGGGGAACATCACGGCCTACTGGCGTGGCTACGTGGAGGAGGACACCCGGGTCGGCAGCGGCCGCCCGCGCATGTTCGGCTTCCAGGCCGCCGGTGCGGCGCCCATCGTGCGCGGTGAGGTCGTGACCGCGCCGCAGACCATCGCCACCGCGATCCGCATCGGCAATCCTGCGTCCTGGGATTTCGCGACCGATGCCCGCGACGCCTCCGGTGGCCTCATCGACGCGGTCAACGACCGCCAGATCCTCGCTGCCTACCGGCTCCTCGCGCGCCGTGAGGGCGTCTTCGTCGAGCCCTCCAGCGCCGCCAGCGTCGCCGGGCTGCTGGCAGCCCACGCCGACGGTCGGTTGGACGCCGGTCAGCGCGTGGTCTGCACGGTCACCGGCAACGGTCTCAAGGACCCCGACTGGGCCATCAGCGGAGCCGCGAAGCCCGAGACCATCCCGCCGACCGTCGCCGGGGCCGCGCAGGCCCTTGGCCTGCGCAACCTGTGACAGCCGTCGGTGGTCGGGCCGCCGCAGCCCACGAAACCACCCACGCCTCCGGCGTCGCGGTGAGCACGTCCGTGGAGGCGGCGGAGCAAGCTGGTGAGCCGGCGGCAGGCGGGGTCCGGCTGCGGGTACCGGCGTCCAGCGCGAACCTCGGGCCGGGCTTCGACGCCCTCGGGATCGCCCTCGGCCTGTACGACGAGGTGTCCGTCCACCCGACGCGATCTGGTCTCACCATTGACGCGGTCGGCCCGGACGTTGTGCCCGCCACCGAGGATCACCTTGTGGTCCGGGCTGTCCGGGCCACCTTCGACGAGATCGGCTGGGCTCAGCCCGGCCTGGCGCTGCGCTGCGTGAACCGGATACCGCACGGCCGCGGGCTGGGCTCGTCGGCCGCGGCGATCGTGGCGGGAGTAGCGGCGGCCGACACCCTTGCGGGCTCCCCGCTCGGCCCGGCCGGCCGGCTTCGGTTGGCGACCGCGATCGAAGGCCATCCGGACAACGTCGCGGCCGCGCTGCTCGGTGGTCTTACCGTGGCCTGGTTCGAGGCGGGTGTTCCGCAGGCGCTGCGGGTCGAACCGGCCGGTGAGGTACGACCCGTCCTTTTCGTCCCATCCCGCCGGCAGTCGACCGAACAGGCGCGGGGTGTGCTGCCCGAGCAGGTGTCGCACTCCGACGCGGCGGTGAACCTCGGGCGGGCCACTCTGTTGGCTCTCGCGCTCAGCGGCGCGGAACCCGCCGTGGCCGTGGGCGCCGAGCGTTCCAGGCTCCTGCTCGCCGCGACCGAGGACCGCCTGCACCAGCCCTACCGGCTGCCCCTGCTTCCCGCGTCGGCGGACCTGGTGCGGCGGCTGCGCGCGGAGGGAATCCCGGCGGCGCTGTCCGGGTCGGGGCCCTCCGTTGTCGCGCTCGCCGTCGGCGGAGGTCAGGCCGCGGCCGCGATCGGCGTGGCCGCGCCCGGGTTCTCGGTGATCCCGCTGACTCTCGACGCCGAGGGCGTACAGGTGGAGACCGTCGACTCCCAGGAGTAGTGAGCTAACTCCTGCTGGTGTACAAATGGCGGCACCTGACCGGTTTGGGTGCCAGGAAGGGGCTCCGGGTAGTCATCGAGAGTCCCTCGTGACGTCATCGAGAGATCCAGAGGTCTCTAGGTTGTTGCCGAGGTGTCTCCGTCTGGATAGTCTGATGACTGCACCCGCTGCCGCCGCGGCGCGTGCTCGCCCCCGCCAGCCTGATCTGGTCCTTCGTGGTGACCAAGCTGTGGTGGAGCCTCACCTCAGCGATCGGTCGCACACGGTGGCTGGTCCTGGTCAGGGATCCCGGTGCTTCAAGCCTCGTCGCCGTTGCCTCGGCTGGCGTACCGGCACCTGTCGGCGGGAAATCGGGTTCGCTCGCGGCTGTCGGCCGTCAGGGCCTTTGAGGGCGCGTTGCTCGCCGTTCAAATGGTGCTGCATCTCCACACATCCGGCATGCGCGCAGGCGAAGAAAGTTCACACGCTACGCCCGGCCTGAGAGGCCGGTTCCTTCCAGGAAGGAAAACCTTGAGCGACACCACCGACGTGCTGCCCGACAGCGCACGTGAGTCTGCGGCGCCTGCCTCGCCCGTCGACAGTCCCGCTGCGGCCGGCACGACGACCGTGGACTCGGCCGACCCGATCGGCTCGAACGGCAACCACGCCGCTTCGGCCGGATCGGCCACGGCTCCCCGGCGCCGGAGGTCCGGCACCGGCCTGTCCGCGATGCTTCTGCCTGAGCTGCAGGCCATGGCCTCGCAGATGGGCATCCCCGGAGTCGGTCGACTCCGCAAGGGCCAGCTGATTGCAGCCATACAGAACGTTCAGAGTGGAGACGCGGCGACCCGACCGGTGCCCAGATCCTCAGCGGCGCCGACGGCGGCCGCAGATTCCGTAGCCTCCGCCACCGCTGACCAGGCCGTGTCGGAAAAGCCCGCCTCCGCGGGTGCCACCGTCACCGCAGCCTCGCCGGCCGAGGAGAAGGCCGCCACCGCGCCGACGCAGGGCAGCGCGCCCAGCGCGGCGGCGCCGGCTGGCACCGAGGCGCCGTCCGCGCCCCCGGCCCGGGCACGTGGCCGGCGTGGTGCCTCCCGCGGGGTGACAAGTCCTGCTGGTGAGCAGCAGACGTTGCCGTCCGCGCCGCCGGCCGCCGGCGAGCCCGCCGAGGAGGCTGTCCGCCCCCAGGCCGCCGCCGAGGCCCCGACCGCGACCGCGCCGGTGGCCGCTGCGCCGCGTGCCGCGGCCGGCGGCTCCGAGACGACCCCCACCCGCAGCCGTGACGACCGCCGGGAGCGCTCCGGCGACCGTGACCGGGCGGACCGTTCCGCTGACCGGGATCGTTCCGCTGACCGGGATCGCTCCGGCGACCGCGACCGGTCTGGCGACCGGGACCGTTCGGGCGACCGGGCGGACCGCTCCGGCAACGACCGTCAGGGCCGTTCGCAGCCCGCGGGCGACCGGGACCGCGCGGGTGACCGTGACCGGACCGGCGACCGTGACCGCGGCGGGGACCGTGACCGCGGCGGCGACCGTGACCGTGGCGGCGCGGACCGGACGCGCTCCGGTGACCGGGCCCCCGCCGGGGACCGCTCCTCCGTGCCGGGCGACGGCGCGGGCCAGGGCGACGACGAGTTCGGCAGCCGGCGCCGCGGCCGATTCCGCGAGCGTGGCCGCAACCGTGGGCGCGGTGGCCAGGGCGGCCCGGCCGAGACCGAGCCGACGGTGCGCGAGGACGACGTCCTCGTGCCGGTCGCGGGCATCCTCGATGTGCTCGACAACTACGCGTTCATCCGGACAAGCGGGTACCTGACCGGCCCGACGGACGTGTACGTCAGCCTCGCCCAGGTTCGGCGCAACGGCCTGCGCCGCGGCGACGCCATCACCGGCGTCGTGCGCGCGCCGCAGGAGGGCGAGCAGCGCCGGGACAAGTACAACGCGCTGGTCCGGCTCGACACGATCAACGGCATGGAGCCGGACGAGGCGCGCGGCCGGCCGGAGTTCCACAAGCTCACCCCGCTGTACCCGCAGGAGCGGCTGCGGCTGGAGACCGAGCCGCACATGCTGACCACCCGGGTCATCGACCTGGTGATGCCGATCGGCAAGGGCCAGCGGGCGCTGATCGTCAGCCCGCCGAAGGCCGGCAAGACGATGGTCCTGCAGGCGATCGCGAACGCGATCACCACGAACAACCCCGAATGCCACCTCATGGTCGTGCTCGTCGACGAGCGTCCCGAGGAGGTCACCGACATGCAGCGGTCGGTGAAGGGTGAGGTCATCGCCTCGACCTTCGACCGCCCGCCGGCCGACCACACCAACGTGGCCGAGCTGTCCATCGAGCGGGCCAAGCGGCTCGTCGAGCTGGGGCATGACGTCGTCGTCCTGCTGGACTCGATCACCCGGCTCGGCCGTGCCTACAACCTGGCGGCGCCGGCGTCCGGGCGGATCCTGTCCGGTGGTGTCGACTCGACGGCGCTGTACCCGCCGAAGCGGTTCCTCGGCGCGGCGCGCAACATCGAGAACGGCGGCTCGCTGACGATCATCGCCACCGCGCTGGTCGAGACCGGGTCGACGATGGACACGGTCATCTTCGAGGAGTTCAAGGGCACCGGCAACGCCGAGCTCAAGCTCGACCGCAAGATCGCCGACAAGCGGACCTTCCCGGCGGTGGACGTCGACGCCTCCGGAACCCGTAAGGAGGAGATCCTGCTGGCGCCCGAGGAGCTTGTGATCATGCACAAGCTGCGGCGCGTCCTGCACACCCGGGAGCCGCAGCAGGCGCTCGACCTGCTGCTCGACCGGCTCAAGCAGAGCAGGACGAACTACGAGTTCCTGATGCAGATCGCGAAGACCGCGCCGCCGCAGGACTGAGCCTGTTCCGTCGCCGGAAGGGCTCACCGGCCGGCACTGGGCTGGCACTGACCGGCGCGACAACGCCTCCGACGGGCCCCGGGAACATCGAGGCTCGCCGGAGGCGTTGTCGAGTGCTGCTGGCCGGGTCCGGTCGGACGGGTCTGGCAGACTGGGAACACCAGCGACACATCAGCGTTACTCCGATCAGCAGCGTTACTGGAACAGCGGCTCCGGTTCACGCCCTCCGCGCCCGCGGCGGCGACCCGGCGGCCACATCGGAAGAGGGACCATGAAGGCTGACATTCACCCGACGTACCACGAGACGGTCGTGACCTGCACCTGCGGGAGCACGTTCACCACGCGCTCGACCAAGGACAACGCCGCGATCAGCGCCGAGGTCTGCTCGCAGTGCCACCCGTTCTACACGGGCAAGCAGAAGATCATGGACGTCGGTGGTCGTGTGGAGAAGTTCGAGCGTCGCTTCGGTCGGCGCCGGCCAGGCGACAAGGCCGGCGGCGCGAAGTAGGCCGTCCACGGCGCCCGTTCCGGACCCCCGGGCGGGCGCCGTTCGCGTCCTGGCGGCTGCACGGCCCCGATGCTGCACGGCACGATGACTGAAGGAACAGCGATGACCTCCCCGCTCGCGAGCATGATCGCCGAGCATGCCGACATCGAGAAGCGGCTGGCGGATCCTGCCATTCACAACGATCCGTCGGTGGCGCGGGAGCTCACCCGTCGGTACGCCGAGCTTGCCACCCCGGTCGATCTCGCCCTGCGGCTGGAGAGCGTCGAGGGTGACCTGGAAGCGGCCCGTGAGCTCGCCGAGCAGGACGCGTCGTTCCGTGACGAGATCACGGCGCTGGAGGACAGTCGGGCTGAGCTCGCCAGCCGTCTGCGTGCCTGGCTCGTGCCGACCGACCCCGACGACAGCCGGGACGCCATTCTCGAGGTCAAGGCCGGCGCCGGCGGCGAGGAGTCGGCGCTGTTCGCCGGCGACCTGCTGCGGATGTACCTGCGGTACGCCGAGCGGCGCGGGTGGCGAACCGAGATCCTGGACGCGAACCCGAGCGATCTCGGCGGCTACCGCGATGTGAGCGTCGCGGTGAAGGCCCGCGGCTCCGCCGGACCCGGCCAGGGTGTCTTCGGGCGGCTGCGCTTCGAGGGCGGGGTGCACCGGGTGCAGCGGGTGCCGGTGACGGAGTCGGCGGGGCGGATCCACACCTCCGCGGCCGGGGTCCTGGTCCTCCCCGAGGCGGCCGACGTCGACGTCGACGTCGATCCGAACGACCTGCGCATCGATGTCTTCCGCTCCTCCGGCCCGGGTGGTCAGAGCGTGAACACCACCGACTCGGCCGTGCGCATCACCCACCTGCCGACCGGGGTGGTCGTCTCCTGCCAGAACGAGAAGAGCCAGCTCCAGAACAAGGAGTCGGCGATGCGCATCCTGCGGTCGCGGCTGCTCGCCGCCGCCCGGGAGAAGGCCGAGTCGGAGGCCGCCGCCGCCCGGGCGAGCCAGGTGCGCACCGTGGACCGCTCCGAGAAGATCCGCACGTACAACTTCCCGGAGAACCGGATCAGCGACCATCGGATCAACTACAAGGCGCACAACCTCGAGCAGGTGCTCGACGGAGACCTCGACGCCGTGGTCGACGCCCTGATCGAGGCGGACCAGGCAGCCCGGATGGTGGCGGCCCCGTGACCCTGCCGCGGATCGCGGCGGCGGGCACCGGCGTCTCGGCGGCGGCCGGCGACCATTCCGTTCTTCTGCGGGACGAGCTGATCGCTGCCGCGGCACGTCTGGAGGCCGCTGGGGTGGGTAGTCCCCGCGGCGACGCGGAGCAGCTCGCCGCACACGTGCTGGACGTCTCCCGCGGCCGGCTGGCCCTGGTCGACCGGATCGACGCCGCCGCGGCGGCCGAGCTTCGGGCGCTGGTCGAACGGCGGGCGGGCCGGGTTCCCCTGCAGCACCTGACCGGTGTCGCGGGCTTCCGCCGGCTGGACATCGCCGTCGGCCCGGGGGTTTTCATCCCGCGCCCGGAGACGGAGTGGGTCGTCGAGGGCGCGCTCGCGGTGCTGCGCTCGCTGGCGGTCGCCCGCCCGGTCTGTGTTGATCTGTGCTCTGGATCGGGGGCCATCGCCCTGGCACTGGCCGACGAGTTCCCGGCCGCCCAGGTCCACGCGGTGGAGTTCGAGCCGTCCGCGCTCGGCTGGCTGCGCCGGAACGTCGAGCGCACCGGGCTGCCGGTGCACGTGCACCACGCTGATGTCGGCATCTCCACAGACACCGGCACTGGCACCGGCGCCGGCGCCGGGCGCCCGTCAGCGCCGCCGGTGCGGGCGGTGCTCGCCGACCTGGCGGGGCGGGTCGACCTGGTGATCAGCAACCCTCCCTATCTTCCCGACCGCGACCGCGCGCTGGTCGAGCCCGAGGTGGGCCGCCATGACCCGCCGGCCGCGCTGTGGGGCGGGCCGGACGGGCTGGACGGCCCCCGGGCTGTCGTGGCCGCCGCCGCCGTCCTGCTGCGCCCGGGCGGCGTGCTGGTCATGGAGCACGCCGACGAGCACGGCCAGGCCGTTCCCGCCCTGCTGGCCGAGAGCGGGCTGGCCGAGAGCGGGCCGTCCGAAGGCGGGCCGTCCGAGCACGGGCCTGCTGCGAGCCGGCCGTCCGGCGGCGCGGGATCGGCGGGCCTGTGGTCTCATATCGTTGATCATCCTGATCTCGCCGGGCGGGACAGGTTCGTCACGGCCCGCTGGAACCCGCCGGAGCGGGGCCGGCCGCGCGGCGCCGGAGAGGACGCATGATGCAGGTGTTCAACTGCGCGGAGCAGGATCGACGCGCCGCCGGACTCGACGCCGCCACGGCCGCCGTCCGCAGCGGCAGGCTCGTGGTCCTGCCCACGGACACGCTGTACGGCATCGGTGCGGACGCCTTCGACCCGGTAGCGGTGGGGTGCCTGCTAGGGGCGAAGGGCCGGGGCCGTGACATGCCCGTCCCGGTGCTGGTCGGCTCCTGGCGGACCCTCGACGGCCTGGTCGAGCAGGTCACCGATCAGGTTCGTGACCTCGTGCGGGCCTTCTGGCCGGGCGGGCTGACGCTGGTCGTCAACCACGCGCCGTCGCTGAGCTGGGATCTCGGCGACGCCCGGGGCACCGTCGCGGTCCGGATGCCGTTGCACCCGGTGGCGATCGAGCTGCTGACCAGGACCGGCCCGATGGCCGTGTCCAGCGCGAACATCAGCGGGCGTCCGCCCGCGACGACGGCCCATGACGCGCTCGCGCAGCTCGGCGGTGCGGTCGACGTCTACCTCGACGGGGGCCGGACGCCGGTCGGCAAGGCCTCGACGATCCTGGACTGCACCGGGACCGTCCCGGTGGTTGTCCGGGAGGGCGCGGTGGACCTCGATGCGCTGCGCTCGGTGGTGCCGCACATCGCGGAGCCCGTGCGCCGCTGATCTTCGCGCGCCGCTGATCTTCGTGCGTCGCTGACCGCCCGGCCGTCGTCGACCCCTGGCCGTCGTCGGCCCTTTGCCCGCAGGTGTTCCGGTGGTGCGGCGGGCCGGTGCCCGGCCGGATGGGATGGCGGCGACGCGCGGTGCCGCGGCGGCCGGACTTATCCTGGCGTTGCAGCCGCGGGAGGTGAACGCATCATGAGCACCCCGTTCTGGGGCCCGGACTTCGACCAGCTGCGGGCCACCGATCCCGAGATCGCCTCGGTCGTGCTGGGCGAGCTCGACCGGCTCCGCGGCGGTCTGCAACTGATCGCCAGTGAGAACCTGACCTCCCCGGCGGTGCTCGCGGCGCTGGGCTCGACCCTGTCGAACAAGTACGCCGAGGGCTATCCGGGGCGGCGGTACTACGGCGGCTGCGAGGTCGTCGACCGTGCCGAGGAGATCGGGATCGCGCGGGCGCGGGCCCTGTTCGGCGCCGATCACGCGAACCTGCAGCCGCATTCCGGTGCCCAGGCGAACTTCGCCGTCTATGCGGCTCTACTCACGCCGGGCGACACGGTGCTGGCGATGTCGCTGCCGCACGGCGGGCACCTCACCCACGGCAGCCGGGTGAACTTCTCCGGCCGCTGGTTCGACGTCGTGGGCTACGGAGTCCGCCGGGACACCGAGCTCATCGACTACGACGAGGTCCGTCAGCTCGCCCTGCAGCACCGGCCCAAGATGATCATCTGTGGTGCGACGGCGTACCCGCGGCTGATCGACTTCGCGGCCTTCCGCTCGATCGCCGACGAGGTGGGAGCCTGGCTGCTGGTCGACGCGGCGCACTTCATCGGCCTGGTCGCCGGTGGTGCGGTGCCCAGTCCGGTGCCCTACGCGGATGTCGTCAGCGCCACGACCCACAAGGTCCTGCGGGGGCCGCGCGGGGGCATGATCCTCTGCCGGGAGGAGCTGGCGTCGCGCATCGACAAAGCGGTCTTCCCGTTCAGCCAGGGTGGCCCGCTGATGCACGCGATCGCGGCCAAGGCGGTGGCCCTGCGGGAGGCCGCCACCGCCGAGTACGCGGCCTACGCGCGGCAGGTGGTCGCCAACGCCCAGGCGCTGGCGGGCGGGCTCGCCGCCGAGGGGCTGCGACCGGTCGCCGGTGGCACCGACACGCATCTCGCCCTGCTCGATCTTCAGGAGCTGGGCGTCACCGGCCGCGAGGCGGAGGCACGCTGCGGCGCGGTGGGCATCACGCTCAACAAGAACGCCATCCCGTTCGATCCGCAACCGCCCGCGGTCTCGTCCGGTGTCCGGGTCGGCACCCCGTCGGTGACGACCCAGGGCATGCGGGAGGACGAGATGAAGGAGATCTCCAGCCTGATCTCCCGGGCTGTCCGCGAGCCGGAGTCCGCGCCGGAGGTGACGGCGGCGGTGGCCGCGCTGGTCACGCGTTTCCCCGCGTATCCGAGGTAGTGGGCCGGGAGCAACCGTCCGTCCGACCGGCCCTGTCTGGGGACCTGCACCGAGGGGGCGCACCGAGTGCGCGAACGATGAACTGCGGAATGAGTTGACATGCGCGAGTACCTGCTCGTCTTCGCGGTCGCGGCGGCGGTCACCTTCCTCACGACTCCGGTCGCCCGCTGGATCGCCTTCCGCATCGGTGCGGTCGCGTGGCCGCGGGCCCGCGACGTGCACGCGACCCCGACGCCGCGCCTCGGCGGTCTGGCGATGCTCGCCGGGCTCTACGCCGGCCTCGAGGTAGCGGACCGGCTCCCCTTTCTCTCGGTGGTCTCCCAGGACTGGTCGGAGACGAGGGCGGTGCTCGTCGCGGGGACGCTGATCTGCCTGCTCGGGGTGGCCGACGACCGCTGGGAGCTGGACTCGCTGACCAAGCTCGCGGGCCAGGTGGCCGCGGCGGGGGTCATGGTCCTGCTGGGTGTGCAATGGTCCTTCGCGATCGACCGGGACAGCCAGACCACCATCAGCTTCGGGCCCGAAACCGCTGTGCCGCTGTCCATTCTCGCGACGCTCATCCTGGTCAACGCGATGAACTTCATCGACGGCCTGGACGGGCTCGCCGCCGGCGTCGCCGCGATCGCGGCCGGGGCGACCTTCTACTTCGCCTATCAGATCGCGGTGATCAACGGTTTCTACCGGGCCTCACCGGCGGCCCTGCTCGCGGCTGTCACGGCGGGTGTCTGCGTCGGCTTCCTGCCGCACAACTTCAATCCGGCCCGGCTGTTCATGGGGGACTCGGGATCGATGCTCATCGGGCTCCTTTCGGCGGCCTCGATGATCTCGGTGACGGGTCAGGTCGCGTACGGGGGTTACGCTGGACCCTCCCGGCAGCTACCGTCGCTTATCCCGCTGGCGATTCCGCTCGCGGTGCTCGCCGTGCCGGTGCTGGACTTCGGGCTGGCGGTGATCCGGCGCACGAAGGCGGGTCGCTCGCCGTTCGCTGCGGACAAAATGCATCTACATCATCGAATTCTTTCCATCGGAAACTCCCATGTCAGGGCGGTTCTGCTGATGTACTTCTGGGCCGCGCTCGTCGGCTTCGGGGGAGTGGCGGCATCTTTCTCGGACTCGCCGCTCCCGATCCTCGCCGCGACCGTCGGTGTGGGCCTGCTGGCGCTGGTCGCCCTGCTGCTCACCGGGCAGCGAGCGGCGCGTCGGGCATGATCGCCACCGCGCTGCCCGCGTTGCGTGCCGGCCTGTGCGCGATGGCGGCCCTGCTGGTCGTCGTGCTGACCCTCGGGGGTGTCCTGCGGGGTGCGTCCGGGGTGGCGGGGGCCGCCCTCGCTGTCGGCCTGGTCGCGGCCTTCTTCGCGCTGGGCAAGCTCGCTCTGGTCGCGGTGGCCCGCCGCGGCGCCACCACGATGCTGCTGCCGGCGGCGCTCGGCGTCTACGCGGCGAAGGTGGCTGTCCTCGGCGTGGTCCTGCTCGCCCTGCGGGACGCGACCGCGATCGACCTGCCCAGCTTCGCCTGGTCGATCATGGCGGCCACGCTGTGCTGGGTGGGGGCCGAGGTGTGGGTCGCCGCCCGGCTGCGGGTGCCGTTCTACGATCCGCAGACCTTCGATCCGTCCCGGGTCGCACCGCTTTTCTCCGCCCAGGGGCGCCCGTCCGGGGGCACCTCCGCCGCGGCCGCACCGTCACACGAGGAGCTGTAGGCAAGCATGGTCAGCCGCAGGCAGTCCGAGGTGGGCGCGGCCCTGGACAGGTCGTCAGCCCGGATTAGGCGCAACGTGGCGGCGGACAGCACCAATGGGCGGAATCGCGGCCATTCGGGCAAAAAGGGCAGTGGTGAAAAGGATGAAAGACTAAGATCGGGACCGGTCGATGCCGGCCCGCCGCCGGGAGAGGCCTGGGGCATCATCGGCACACTCGTGGCCGGCGGTGGGTTCTGGGGGCTGGTGGGTATTGGTGTCGATCACCTGGCGGGCTTCGGCCCCGTGTTCTTTCCGATCGGGCTTGTCGTCGGTATGGTCGCCTCGCTCTATCTGGTCATCTACCGTTTCGGCGCGCGCCGTTGACGGAGCGTGTTGTTGGCGGGGCGTTGGGCGACGCATCGACAACGTAGTGTGACAATATGTCCAAAAACCCAACGGAAGATGAACGTTCGACCGTCCGTCGGAGATCTTAGTCCTGCAACGAGTGCTCTCACGCGCCCGGCCGGATAGCATCTGCCCTGTCGAGGAGCGTCTGTGGATGCTGTCGGCACTGGGCGCCCCGCTTCGACCGCATCGGTACCGGGACAGTGAGTCCCCTGCCACCGAAGCTCTGAACGGGTAGTGCTCAGCGGTCCTCCGCTTGTCTTTGATTGCCCGGGGCGGCGGCCCATCCCGTATAGGGTGAGGTCGATCCAGCCCTGGGGGGATCGCGAACTTTGTCAGCATAAATGATCTTGGAGGTATCGGAAGTGCCGAGCGGATCGGTGCTCTTGGCGGCCGACGATGGCTTCCACGGGCCGACTCCCGATGTCTTCAAGCCGAAGAGCTGGTTCGAGTTCGACCTGGGACCGATCGACTTCTACTTCAACAAGTGGACCGCGCTGACGCTGTTCGTGGCGCTCTTCGTCGGAGTCTTCCTCTGGCTGGGGTTCCGCAAGGCGACGCTGGTGCCGCGCGGCCTACAGAACTTCTGTGAGTCGATCTACGACTTCGTCGACATCTCGATCGCGCGGAACGTGATCGGGGAGCGGGGTAAGACCTTTGCCCCGTACCTGACCATTCTCTTCTGCTTCATCCTGGTCGCGAACGTCATGGCGGTCATTCCCGTCGCCCAGTTCCCGGTGACGTCCCGGATCGCGGTTCCGCTGATCCTGGCGCTGACCAGCTGGGTGATCTTCAACGTCGTCGGTATCCGTGAACACGGGTTCGGTGGCTACTTCAAGGACATGCTGGTCCCGGCACCGACCGCCCCGCTGTTCGTCAAGATCATCCTGGCGCCCATCGAGTTCGTCTCGACCATCGTCGCCCGGCCCGCCACGCTGGCCATCCGGTTGTTCGCCAACATGTTCGCCGGCCACATGCTGCTGCTCGTGTTCGCTCTCGGTGCCGACTACCTGCTACCCAAGCCGCAGTTCATCTTCGGTGTGGTCTCCGGTGTGGTGGCAATCGGCCTGACCGCCTTCGAGTTGATGATCGACGTCCTGCAGGCCTATATCTTCACGGTCCTGACAGCCGCCTACATCGGCGGAGCGATCTCCTCGCACGGTGGCGACCACGGTGCGGACCACGCCCATGGCCACGAACACAGCGAACCGGTCGCCGCCGTCGCGGTGGCGCGGGCCTGAAGCCAAACGACCCACGCGCACCGTGGGAGATCCCCGGTGCATTGACCACAGAAGGACGGATAACAACGATGTCTCTTTCCGCGTCCGCGTTGCTCGCCGCTGATGAGGCCATCAGCGGCAACATCGGGACGGTGGCCTACGGCATCGCCACCCTTGGTCCCGGCATCGGCGTCGGCATCATCTTCGGTCTGGGTGTTCAGGCGATCGCTCGCCAGCCCGAGGCCGAGCAGGTGGCTTTCCGGTACATGCTGATCGGCTTCGCCGTCGTCGAGGCGCTCGCCCTCATCGGCTTCGTCGTGCCGTTCGTCTTCACCTGATCCGGGGCGCCTGGTGCTGCACACACTCATTCTCGCCGCCGAAGAAGGCGCGGAGCACGAGGACAGCGTCCTTGTGCCGCCGCTCGCCGAGCTGATCGTCGGCCTGCTGGCCTTCGGCCTGCTCGTGGGCTTCTTCTTCTGGAAGGTCTATCCGCAGGTCCGCAAGACCTATGCGGAACGGACCGAACGCATCGAAGGTGGCCTCAAGCGCGCGGAGACGGCGCAGGCGGAGGCACAGGTCCTGCTCGAGCAGTACCGCTCCCAGCTCGCCGAAGCCCGGACCGAGGCGGCTCGCATCCGCGAGGACGCCCAGGCCCAGGGGCGGCAGATCGTCGAGGAACTGCGCGCGCAGGCCCAGCAGGAGGTCGCCGAGATCCGGGAACGCGCCGACGCGACACTGGTGGCCGAACGGGCCCAGGTCGTGGCGTCGGTGCGCCGCGAGATCGGCGAGATCGCGCTCGAGCTCGCCACCCGCATCGTCGGGCGCGAGCTTGAGAACGACGCGAGCCAGCGGCAGCTCGTCGACGACTTCATTGCGGGTCTCGACGAGGCGCCGCGTCCCGCGGCCGCCCCGGCCGGGCCGGGGGCCTGACGGTGGAGGGAGCCAGCCGGCAGTCACTCGCCGCCGCCAGGTCGGTCCTCGACCAGGTGACGGCGGTGCCGGTCGGTGCCACCGCCGGCTCCGGGCAGCCGGATGTGCGCTCGATCGCCGAGGAGCTCGGAGCGGTCGCGGCACTCATCGGTCGTGAGGCGACGGTCCGCCGTGCGCTGACCGATCCCGGTGCGCCGGCGCAGTCGCGGGCGGGTCTCGCCAGCCGTCTGTTCGGTACCCAGATCAGCCCGGCGTCGCTCTCCGTGGTCTCAGCGGCCGTCTCCGGCCGCTGGTCCCGGCCGATCGACCTGCGCCTCGCACTGGAGGAGCTCGCGGTCGAGGCCACCCTGGCCGAGGCGCAGGCGGCTGAGGTGCTGGACGAGGTGGAGGACGAGCTGTTCCGGTTCGGCCGCATTCTCGGGCAGAACCCGCAGCTCTCCCTCGCACTCACCGATCCGGCCGCGCCGGCGGCCGCGAAGGCCGCCCTCGTGTCCCGGCTGTTGTCCGGCCGGGCCCACCCGGTGACCGTCCGGCTGGCTCAACAGACGACCGCCGACCCCTCACAGGGCGACGTCGAACGGCGTCTGGAGAATCTGAGCCGGATCGCGGCTGCCCGCCGCGGGCGGGTGGTCGCCGTGGTCCGGACCGCGACCGTGCTCGACGAAGACCAGATCGCAAGGCTGAAGGCGGCCGTCAGTCGTTTCTTCGGCCGGCAGATCCAGCTCCAGATCGACCTCGACCCGTCCATCCTCGGCGGTCTGTCCGTGCGGGTCGGCGACGAGGTCGTGGACGGCACCGTCCTGCGCCGGCTCGCCGCGGCCCGCCGCGGGCTGACGGGCTAGGCCTGGACGCGCGATGGGCGAGCGCAGACCGGGCCCGAGGCCAGGGCCGGCAGTGACGACCTATGACCAGATCCACGTCAGCCATGAAGGACCAACGCGATGACTGAGCTGTCCATCCGGCCGGAGGAGATCCGCGACGCCCTCCGGGAGTACGTCGACTCCTTCCAGGCCACCTCCGGTGAGCGGGAGGAGGTCGGCCGCGTTGTCGTGACCGGTGACGGGATCGCGCGGGTCGAGGGCCTTCCGCACACGATGACCAACGAGCTGCTGGAGTTCCACGGCGGCGTGCTGGGCCTCGCTCTCAACCTCGAGGTCGGCGAGATCGGCTGCGTCATCCTCGGCGAGGCCGAGCACATCGAGGAGGGCCAGGAGGTCCGCCGCACCGGCGAGATCCTCGCCGTCCCGGTGGGCGACGGCTTCCTCGGCCGGGTCGTCGACCCGCTGGGCCGGCCGGTCGACGGCCTCGGTGACATCGTGGCCGAGGGCACCCGTGCCCTCGAGCTGCAGGCGCCGTCGGTCGTGGAGCGCCAGCCCGTCAAGGAGCCGCTGCAGACCGGCATCAAGGCCATCGACGCGATGACCGCCATCGGTCGTGGTCAGCGTCAGCTGATCATCGGCGACCGGCAGACCGGCAAGACGACGGTCGCGATCGACGCGATCATCAACCAGCGTGACAACTGGCTGTCCGGCGACCCGAAGAAGCAGGTCAAGTGCGTCTACGTCGCCATCGGCCAGAAGAAGTCGACCATCCGCGAGGTCGTCAACACCCTTGAAGAGGCCGGCGCGCTGGCCTACACGACCATCGTCGCCGCCCCGGCGGACGAGCCGGCCGGCTTCAAGTACATCGCCGCCTACACCGGTTCCGCCATCGGGCAGCACTGGATGTACAACGGGCAGCACGCGCTGGTGGTCTTCGACGACCTCTCCAAGCAGGCCGAGGCCTACCGGGCCATCTCGCTGCTGCTGCGCCGCCCGCCGGGCCGTGAGGCCTACCCGGGCGACGTCTTCTACTTGCACTCCCGCCTGCTGGAGCGCTGCGCGAAGCTCTCGGACGAGCTGGGCGGCGGTTCGCTGACCGGGCTGCCGATCATCGAGACGAAGGCCAACGACATCTCGGCCTACATCCCGACGAACGTCATCTCGATCACCGACGGCCAGATCTTCCTGGAGTCCGACCTGTTCAACCAGGGCGTCCGGCCGGCGATCAACGTCGGTACCTCGGTCTCCCGAGTTGGTGGTAGCGCGCAGGTCAAGGCGATGAAGTCGGTCGCCGGCCGGCTTCGGCTCGACCTGGCCCAGTACCGCGAGCTGGAGGCCTTCTCGGCGTTCGGCTCCGACCTGGACAAGGCCTCGCGCGACCAGCTCGCCCGCGGTGCGCGGCTGGTGGAGCTGCTCAAGCAGCCCCAGAACAAGCCGTTCTCCGTCGAGCGCCAGGTCGTCTCCATCTGGGCCGGCACCACCGGCAAGCTGGACGACGTGCCGGTCGAGGACATCCGCCGCTTCGAGACCGAGTTCCTCGACTTCGTCGGGCGGACCCACGGCGGCATCTACGACACGATCGTCAACTCCGGCAAGCTCGGTGACGACACCGTTGCCTCGCTGACCTCGGCGATCGCCGAGTTCAAGCAGCAGTTCACCCTGACGAGCGGCAGCCCGCTGGTGAACGAGGCCACCCCGGAGGCGCTCGACCCGTCCGCGGTCGAGCGTGAGGAGATCGCCGTCCACCACCCGAAGCCGTCCGAGAACAAGGGCCGCTGACCGATGGCGGGCCAGCTTCGGGAGTACCGGCGGCGTATCAAGACGGTCAACTCGACCAAGAAGATCACCAAGGCGATGGAGCTGATCGCCGCCTCGCGGATCGCCAAGGCCAGGGCGCGGGTCACCGCGTCCCGGCCGTACGCGGACGAGATCACGCGAGTGATCACCGCGGTGGCGTCGCAGACGACGATCGCCCATCCGCTCACCACCGAGCACCCGCAGCCGTCCCGCGCGGCCGTGGTCGTGATCACCAGCGACCGCGGCCTGGCCGGCGGCTACAGCTCGAACGCGCTCAAGCGCGCCGGTGAGCTCGCCGAGCTGCTGCGCGAGGAAGGCAAGGAGCCGCAGCTCTACGCGGTCGGCCGTAAGGCGGTGTCGTACTACCGCTTCCGCGGGCGGACGCTGGCCGGCGAGTACACCGGCTTCTCCGAGCAGCCCGGCTACACCGATGCCAAGGCGGTGGCGGACGCGCTGATCGAGGCGTTCACCACCCCGGCCGACCAGGGCGGCGTCGACGAGATCCACATCGTCTTCACCGAGTACGTCAGTGCGATGACCCAGACCGCGGTCGCGCACCGGCTGCTCCCGATGGTGCTGCGTGAGCACAACGAGCCGCCGCCCGGCGGTCCGTTGCCGAACTACGAGTTCGAGCCGTCGGCGGAGGCAGTGCTCGACGCGCTGCTGCCGCGGTACGTCGAAAGCCGGCTGTACGCGGCCCTGCTGGAGTCGGCGGCCTCCGAGTCCGCCGCCCGCCAGCGGGCCATGAAGTCGGCGACCGACAACGCCGAGGAACTGGTCAAGACCTACACCCGCGCCGCGAACCGGGCCCGGCAGGACGCGATCACCCAGGAGATCTCCGAGATCGTGGGTGGCGCGAACGCCCTGGCGTCCGCCAACTAGGAGTCAGGTGTGGGACTCCGGCCCGTCGACACCGACGAACGTCAAGCCCGAAGCCCGCGGCGGCGGGCAACGACAGTGAAACCGAGGACGCCATGACCGTCACCACCAGCTCGCCGGCCACGGCGGAGGGCCGGACTCCGGGGATCGGCCGAGTCGCCCGAGTCATCGGACCGGTCGTCGACGTCGAGTTCGCACCCGACGAACTGCCCGAGATCTACACCGCGCTGCACGTGGAGCGCACCATCAACGGTGAGACCGCGGTCCTCACCCTCGAGGTCGCGCAGCACATCGGCGACAACACCGTCCGCGCGATCTCGATGCAGCAGACCGACGGCCTCGTCCGTGGCGCTCCGGTGCAGGACACCGGCGCGCCGATCTCCGTCCCGGTCGGGGATGCCACCAAGGGGCACGTGTTCAACGTGCTCGGCCGGCCGCTCGACGTGGACAGCGTCGACGCCCAGACCTACTGGCCGATCCACCGCTCGGCGCCGACCTTCGACCAGCTCGAGTCGAAGACCGAGATGTTCGAGACCGGCATCAAGGTCATCGACCTGCTCGCCCCGTACGTACGAGGCGGCAAGATCGGCCTGATGGGCGGCGCCGGCGTCGGCAAGACCGTCATCATCCAGGAGATGATCCGTCGAGTCGCCAAGGAGTTCGGTGGCGTCTCGGTGTTCGCCGGTGTCGGCGAGCGCACCCGTGAGGGCAACGACCTCTTCCTGGAGATGACCGAGGCCGGCGTCATCGACGACACCGCCCTCGTCTTCGGCCAGATGGACGAGCCGCCCGGCACCCGGCTGCGGGTCGCCCTCGGCGCCCTCACCATGGCCGAGTACTTCCGGGACGTGCAGAAGCAGGACGTGCTTCTGTTCATCGACAACATCTTCCGGTTCACCCAGGCCGGTTCCGAGGTGTCGACGCTGCTCGGCCGGATGCCCAGCGCTGTGGGCTACCAGCCGACGCTCGCCGACGAGATGGGCGCCCTGCAGGAGCGGATCACCTCGACCCGTGGTCACTCGATCACCTCGCTGCAGGCGATCTACGTGCCCGCGGACGACCTGACCGACCCGGCTCCGGCGACGACGTTCACCCACCTCGACGCCAACACGGTGCTCGACCGAGCGATCTCCGACCTGGGTATCTACCCGGCTGTGAGCCCGCTCGACTCGAACTCCCGGATCCTGGACCCGCGCTACATCGGGCAGGCGCACTACGACACCGCCCGTGAGGTGCAGCGGATCCTGCAGCGCTACAAGGACCTGCAGGACATCATCGCCATCCTCGGTATCGACGAGCTCTCCGAAGAGGACAAGATCCTCGTCAACCGGGCCCGTCGTATCCAGCGGTTCCTGTCCCAGCCGTTCTTCGTGGCCGAGCAGTTCACCGGCATCCCCGGCAAGTTCGTCCCGGTCGCGGAGACGATCGAGTCGTTCCGCAAGCTCACCCAGGGCGACTACGACCACCTGCCCGAGCAGGCGTTCTTCATGTGCGGCGGGATCGAGGACGCCGAGAAGAACGCGGAGAACCTGTAATGCCGATGCGGGTGGCGATCGTCTCGCCCGAGCAGGAGGTGTGGTCCGGCGACGCCGACATGGTCGTCGCCCGGACCGTCGAGGGCGACATCGGTGTCCTGCCGGGCCACGTCCCGATGCTGGCGGTCCTGGTCCGTGACCAGGTCGTCCGCGTGAAGGTCGGCTCGCAGGAGATCTCCGCCGGTGTCGACGGCGGCTTCCTGTCCGTCACCAAGGAGGGCGTCAGCATCCTCGCGGAAAGCGCGACGGTCGCCTGACCTGCACTCCTTTGTTCTGAACTGTTGTTCTGACTCTGGCCCGGTTTCCGGTGCTGGCACCCCGCCAGCGCCGAGCCCGGGCCAGATCCGTTTTCCCCCGGGATTCGACCGCTCATCCGCTTCTCCACGGAGAGCCTTGCTCCCGGGCAAGATTTGAGGATTCTGGCTGCTGGGACGACCAAAATCCTCGGATCTTCGGGCCTGCCGGCGGCGTTCGCTCAGCCTCCGGCGCCGGGCTTCCACAGCACGTCGCCGTTGGGGTTCGCGACCCTGGACAGGATGAACAGCAGGTCCGACAGGCGGTTCAGGTAGCGGGCGGGCAGCGGGTTCGTGCTGTCCGGCTCCGCCTCGAGCAGCGCCCAGCAGGACCGTTCGGCCCGACGGGCCACGGTGCGTGCCACGTGGAGCAGTGCCGCGGCGGGAGTGCCCCCCGGCAGGATGAACGAGTTGAGCTTCGTCAGCGTCTCGTTGTACCGGTCGCAGGCCTCCTCCAACCGGTCGACATACGTGTCGGTGATCCGCAGCGGTGGGTACTTCGGCTCCGCGACCACGGGGGAGCACAGGTCCGCGCCCACGTCGAACAGGTCGTTCTGCACCTGGGCGAGCGTCTCCCGCACCTCGGCGCCGGGATCCCCGAGAGCGCCGAGATCCCCGAGGGCGAGCGCCACCCCGATCGCCGCGTTCGTCTCGTCGACGTCCGCGTAGGCCGCCAGCCGCACCGACGTCTTCGGCACCCGCGACATGTCGCCCAGCGCCGTCGTCCCGTCGTCGCCGGTCCGGGTGTAGATCCGGGTCAGGTGCACCGCCATGCCGTCACTGTATGGGGGAGCCTGCGCGGATGCCCGCGGTTACAGCCGGCGCGATCGCGATCGCTACTGTGACCCGTCCGCGCCGCCCGGGTCGAGAATCGGGGCGAGGACGGCGTGTACGACGCTCGCGTCGTCGCTGGCGCCGAATCTCGGACGGCGGACGCGGTCGGGGTCGGCCGCCTCCACCGCCCGCAGCCGCTCCACCAGTTCGCCGGCCGCTCCGTGGCGGACCGCGGCCAGCAGGGCACCGTAGCCGTCCACCAGACCGAACGGTTCCACCAGGCGGCCGAACCCGTCCGAGCAGATCAGAACCTCCGCGTCGCCGGTCAGCGGCACGCTCAGGCAGCGGGCGTGCGCGGCGGCGGCCGGGACGTCGCCGAGGATCCACGCGCCGGCGTCGGTGTTGCGGCGTCTGCGGTGGTCCAGCAGGGTCTCGTGGAGTCGCCCATAGGCTGTGGCCGGATCGTCGCCTCGGTCGAGGCTCGCCCGGACCCGGCCGAGCAGCTCACGCTCGACATCGTCGTACTGCGGATCCGTGAGGACCATCGGCTGACCGTCGGGGCCGTCGGGGCCGTCGGGGCCGTCGGAGTCGGCGGTGCTCGTGGTGGTTGCGGGGCTGGCGAAGCCGCTGAGCACGACGGGGGCGTCGCCGAGCAGACAGACATCCAGCAGGACGCCGCGCTGGCGGACCAGTGAGATCGCGGCGGTGGGGAATCCGGACGAGCGGGCGGTGCCCGCGTCGACCAGCCCGGCTCGCCGACCCCGCTCGATCAGGTGCTCGATGAGCTCCACCAGGACGTCCCGCAGCGCCTGCCCGTCCCAGTCGACCTCGCTGAGATAGGCCCCGGCCAGGATGCTCACCCAGGCGGGCCCGGGCAGCCCGTCGAGGAGCGGTCCTGGCTCCAGCGCCGAGGCGCCGTCGATGACCCAGGCGCCGTCCGCGCGCGATCCGCAGGTGTCCTCGTTGTGAGCCTTGAACGACCAGCTCCTGGCCACCGTGGTGCGCATCCCGGTGATCGCCTCCCGCGTCGCCGAACCTGCCTCCTCAGAGTAGTAACACGCCGACACCAGGTGGTGGGAGGTGGCTGTCACGTCCACCGATGATGCGGGCGTGGACGTCCCGGGAGTTCTCCACACGCAGGTGAGCGTCGGTGTCAGCGTGGCCGCGGTGATCCGTAGGGGTGACGGTCGTGTGGTCTGCATTCGGCGGCGGGACAACGGGGCCTGGCAGATCCCGGGTGGGGTGCTCGACCGCGGCGAGACCTTTCACCAGGCGCTTCGCCGTGAGGTTCGCGAGGAGACCGGAATGTCGGTCGAGCCGGAGCGGCTCACCGGGATCTACCTGAACCTGCCGCTGGGCGTGGTCGCGCTGGTCTTTCTCTGCCGAGAGGGGCACGCCGAGGAACTGGCGGAGGCGGAGCCACCGACGGAGACCGAGGAGGCCACGGCGGTCGAGTGGCTCACGGTGGAGGAGGTCGTGCGGCGGTCGACGCCCGCGTTCGCCGTGCGGGTCACGGACGCGCTGGCCGGTCGGCAGGAGCCTGTCCTGCGCCACCATGACGGCGTTCGTCTCCTTGGTGTGGAGAGTGGCGCGTTGGACGGCGTGGGAGAAGAGGCGTCAGCGGAGGCCGGACCGGGGGTCCGATCGTGGTCCACAGCGGCCAATCCCCGGGGTTGGTCTGAAGATCCCCCGCGCAGCACCTAGCATCGGAGCCCGTGGAACGCTTCGTCGTGACAGGCGGGACCAGGCTGGTCGGCGAGGTCGCCGTTCCGGGTGCGAAGAACTCGGTGCTCAAGCTGATGGCGGCGAGCCTGCTCGCACCCGGCCGCACCACGTTGGAGGCCGTGCCGGACATCCTCGACGTGTCGGTGATGGCGGACGTCCTGTGCGGTCTCGGTGCCAGCACCTCACGTGACCGGGACGCGGGGCGGGTCGTCATCGACGTGCCCGAGATGGTGGAGTCCACCGCACCGGCGGAGCTGGTCCGCCGGATCCGTGCGTCGGTCGCCGTGCTGGGGCCGCTGGTGGCCCGCCGCGGCGAGGCCCGGGTGGCGCTGCCGGGGGGTGACGCGATCGGCTCGCGTGCGCTCGACATCCACATGAACGGCCTGGCGAAGCTGGGCGCGGTCGTGGACGTCGAGGCGGGGGCGCTGGTGGCCCGCTCGTCCGGGCGCCTGCAGGGGGCGTCGATCTGGCTGGACTTCCCCAGCGTCGGCGCGACCGAGAACCTGCTGATGGCCGGCGTGCTGGCCAAGGGCACCACGGTGATCGACAACGCCGCGCAGGAACCGGAGATCGCGGACCTGTGCGCGCTGCTGGTGGAGATGGGCGCGCGGATCGGCGGGGTCGGCACGTCCACGCTGGTCGTCGACGGTGTCGACACGCTGAGCCCGGTGTCGCACCGGACGGTGCCGGACAGGATCGTCGCGGGCACCTGGGCGATCGGCGCGCTGATGACCGATGGCGATGTGATGATCCACCATGGCCGCGCCGATCATCTGGGGATCGTGCTGGAGAAGCTCTGCGACGCCGGTGCCCTGGTGGAGCTGCATGCGGACGGCTTCCGGGTCAGCGCGCAGGGGCGGCCGAAGTCGATCGATGTCGTCACACTGCCGTATCCGGGCTTCCCGACCGATCTGCTGCCCCAGGTGATCGCGTTGGAGGCGATCAGCGAGGGCACGTCCCTGATCACGGAGAACGTCTTCGACAGCAGGTTCGTGTTCTGCCGTGAACTGCACAAGCTCGGCGCGGACCTGCGCACCGACGGCCACCATGTGGTGGTTCGTCCCACCCCCCGCCTGGTGGGCGACTCCGTGCTGGCGTCGGACGTCCGGGCCGGCGCGGCGCTGGTGCTGGCCGGGCTGGTCGCGGAGGGCACCACGGAGGTCCGCGACGTGCACCACATCGACCGGGGTTACGCGAACTTCGTCGAGAGCCTCACCGGGTTGGGCGCCCAGATACGCCGTGAGCCGCCCTCGGTGGTGGCCGCCTGAGGCCTTCTGAGGGCACGAGGCCCTGAAACGCCGCGGCCCTGAACCCCTGAACCCCTGAACCCTCAGCCCCGAATTCCGAGGTCGGGCGCGGGGTCAGCGGTTCGTGCCGCCCCCGCCGCCCGGCTTGCCGGCTGACCCGCTGCCCGGCCCGCCGCCGTCCGGCCCGCGGTCCGGCCGCTGGCCGGGTGCGCCGCGGGCCTGCCGCAGGGTCCGCAACGCGCTGGGGACGTCGTTGGCGAAGACGAGCACGTGGGCGAGCTCGACCGGGCGGCCATGCCGGGCCCGGACCGTCCCGGCCGGGCCGAGGGTGGCGCGGACCCCACCGGCAGCCAGCACGGCCCGCACCTGCGCCGCCCGTTCCTTCGGCCCGGTGGCGACCGGCACGAGCAGGCCGAAGTCCTGCGGCTGCCGGGCGCCGGGCCAGGCCCGGCCCGCCCTCGAGGCACGGTTGCGGGGATGCCCACGCTGTGGCCCACGTCGCCGGCGCCCGCTGTGCCTGGATGTGCCGTCTCGTGGGCTCCTGGGCCGGGCGCTGCCGTTCCGGGGGCTGCCGGCCCGGCCACGGGGCGCCGAACCGGATGTCAGCCGGCAGATGAAGACCAGCACGCCGATGGTGAGCAGCACCAGGGTCGGCCCGTAGAGAAAACCGAGCGCGGTGGTCTCCACGGTCGCCTCCTGGACGCGCGACGTGCCGTTGGGCGATCCCGCGCAGGGCGCCGGATCGCTGCCGCCGGGTCCATCGTCGCACCGTCGCGGGTCCGCCGGAGAGAACTTCGTCCCTGATCAGGCTGTCGCCGCGGCGGAACCGAACATCGTGGCCGTGTTGGTGGGATCATCAGTTCGAGTGGGCTCCGAGTGGCCCACTTCCGCGGTCGGATGTCCGGTTCGTGCGGGCAGCTCGAGCGCGTGTCCAGGTGCCCAACGGCGGGCCCCGACAGACGTCTCGGGCAGCCGGTGCATGGGATCGGAGGCCTCGGTGGACGTGCTGTCGGCAGGTCAGGCGGTGGTGCCTCCAGGCGCCGTACGGGCGGTGGCGGCAGCCGATCGCCCCGACCTCGACCCACACCGGGCGGACCCACACCGGGCGGACATGCACCATGCAGACCCGAACCAGGTGGACGTGCACCAGACGGTGCGGCTCACCGGGACGGTGGACGTCCGATCCGTCGGTGAGCTGCGGATCCAGCTGCACGCGGCGATCGACGCGGGGTGTGGGCCGCTGCACGTGGATGTCGGCGGCCTGGAGCTCACGGACAATGCCGGTGTCGGGGTGCTGCTCGGCGGTGCCCGGCGGGCGCGTTCGATCGGGCGTTCGCTGGTTCTGCTGGACGTGCCCGCGGCGCTGTGGCCGCTGCTGGCGGCCGACCGCCTCGGGCAGCTGCTGCGGGTGCGCAGTGTGCATGAACCGCTGGTTCCGGATGCCTCGCGAGATACGTCACCGGAATGATCTGTCGCGAGACGGTGCGTGACTGACGACCGCCCGTCGGAGGATGTCGAGTCGCGATAGGGCATGCTTTCCCGATAATCAGGCCGAGGCATGGCATGGTGGAGGGCAGACGCAGACATGCTGGACGTGGAGGTGCCCGCAGGGGTGGACTCAGCCAGTGGTCGCGTGGCCGGATCCGGCGCCGCGACGTGGACCGAGCGGAAGCGACCTCTTCTCGTCGCGGGCTCGTTCGTGGTCGCGATCCTGCTCGGGGTCGTTCTCGGACTGGCCTGGGCCGACGACGAGGAGCCGGCCACCGTCACCACCACGACCGAGCTGCCCGACAATCCGGTCCTCAGCCCGGCTCTCCCGTTGGTGAGCTGGGCGACGAGCCGAGTCGAGGGCACTCCGCACAAGGTGACGCTGTCGGCCACCGAGCGTCAGAGCGTGCGCCTGCCGCTGCAGTGGCTCGCCGCCTGGAAGGTGCGCGAGAAGACCCCCGGCAGCACCACGCCGACCATGGACGATGTCACCATCGTCAAGGACACCCTGTTCTACGGCGCGATCGAGGGCGCCGACAGTGCACATGACGAGTTCTGGGCCGTCGCCCAGACCGAGATCAAGGACGTGCCGGAAACGGATGCGCCCGACCCGCATGTGTGGAAGCGCGTCGGCAACGAGCCCTGGACCCTGGTCGCCCTCGGTCCCGGTGCGTGCAGTTCGATTCCGGCCAAGCTGATGACGGTCCTGAGCCCGGGTATCTGCGCCTCCTGAGCCGACCGGACCGGATCTCACAGCCCGGTTCATCTCCCGCAGGCCGGTTCGGCGCCGGCGCGGGCCGGTTCAACCTTGTCGTAGGCCAGGTCACATCCGGGGCGCGCGGGCGGCTCGGGCCGTTACTCTGCTTCGGTCGCCGGCAGCCTTCGAGCTGGCGGCAAACGATCTCTGTCCCGGCCCGGCGTCGGTGACGGCCAAGCCTGTGCTGCCATGCCCTGTGCCGCCTGGTGCCGTCATGCCCGACCGCTGGTTCCGGGCACCACCCCCGCACGGAGCGCGAGGAGACGGCGATGACGGAGACGGCTCGGCCAGAGCGGGATCGGCCGTGGATCATCCGGACCTATGCGGGTCATTCGAGCCCGGCCGAGAGCAACGCGCTGTATCGGCGCAATCTCGCGAAGGGGCAGACGGGTCTGTCGGTGGCGTTCGATCTGCCGACCCAGACCGGGTACGACCCCGATCATGTGCTGGCGCGGGGTGAGGTCGGCAAGGTCGGGGTCCCGATCGCGCACCTGGGTGACATGAGGGCGCTGTTCGACCAGATCCCGCTGGGCAAGATGAACACGTCGATGACCATCAACGCGACGGCGATGTGGCTGCTCGCGCTCTACCAGGTCGCAGCGGAGGAGCAGGGTGCGGCGCCGGCGGAGCTGACCGGTACGACGCAGAACGACATCATCAAGGAGTACCTGTCCCGCGGGACCTATGTGTTCCCGCCGGGGCCGTCGCTGCGGCTGATCACCGACCTGGTCGCCTACACGGTGACCGAGATCCCGCGCTGGAACCCGATCAACATCTGCAGCTACCACCTGCAGGAGGCCGGCGCGACGCCGGTGCAGGAGCTGGCCTACTCGCTGTGCACCGTCATCGCCGTGCTCGACGCGGTCGTCGCGTCCGGGCAGGTTCCGCAGGAGCGGATGGGTGAGGTGTGCGCCCGGATGTCGTTCTTCGTGAACGCGGGGGTGCGGTTCGTCGAGGAGCTGTGCAAGATGCGCGCGTTCGTCGCGCTGTGGGATGACCTGCTGCGCACCCGCTACGGCGTCACCGACCCGCGTCACCGCCGGTTCCGTTACGGGGTGCAGGTCAACTCGCTGGGGCTGACCGAGGCGCAGCCGGAGAACAACGTGATCCGGATCGTGCTGGAGGCGCTCGGGGTCACGCTGTCGAAGGACGCTCGCTGCCGGGCGTTGCAGCTGCCGGCGTGGAACGAGGCGCTGGGCCTGCCGCGCCCGTGGGATCAGCAGTGGTCGTTGCGCATCCAGCAGATCCTGGCGTACGAGACGGATCTGTTGGAGTACCCGGACCTGTTCGAGGGTTCGGTGGTCGTGAACGGCCGGGTGGACGAGCTGGTCGCGGCCGCGACCGAGGAGATCGACCGGGTCCAGGCGATGGGCGGGGCGATCGCGGCGGTGGAGAGCGGCTATATGAAGTCGCAGCTCGTCGCGTCGCAGGCGACCCGGCGGGCGCGGATCGAGTCCGGTGACGACGTTGTGGTCGGGGTGAACCGGTTCACCGAGACCGAGCCGAATCCGCTGCTCGCGGACCTGGACACGGCCGTGCAGGTCATCGACCCGGCCGGTGAGCAGGCCACCCGCGAGCAGGTCGCGGTGTGGCGGGCGGGCCGGGACGCCGCGGTGGTGGATGAGGCGCTGCTGGGGTTGCGGGAGGCGGCGAAGACGGATGTCAACCTGATGCCGGCGACGTTGGCGTGTGCGCGGGCGGGGGTGACGACCGGGGAGTGGGCCGGTGTGCTGCGGGAGGTGTTCGGTGAGTACCGGGCCCCGACCGGTGTGTCGGGGGCGGTGACCGCCGGGGCCGGTGAGGGCCTGGCCGAGGTGCGGGGGCTGGTCACCCGGACCGGTGAGGAGCTGGGGCGGCGGCTGCGGCTCCTGGTCGGCAAGCCGGGGCTGGACGGGCATTCGAACGGCGCGGAGCAGATCGCGGTGCGGGCCCGTGATGTCGGCTTCGAGGTGGTCTATCAGGGCATCCGGCTGACCCCGGGCCAGATCGTCGCCGCCGCGGTGGAGGAGGACGTCCACCTTGTGGGGTTGTCGGTGCTGTCGGGTTCGCACATGAACCTGGTGCCCGAGGTGCTGGACGGGTTGCGGGCCGCGGGGCTCGGGGACGTACCAGTGGTGGTGGGTGGCATCATCCCGCCCGCCGACGCGGACAGGTTGACCGCGCTCGGTGTCGCGGCGGTCTTCACCCCCAAGGACTACGGCCTCACCGAGATCATGCGAGGGATGGTGAACATCGTGCGCACCGCGAACGGCCTCGCCGGTGCCTGACCCGTCGGCTCCTGACCCGGACGAGCCCGGACCTCGCCCCCACCGGGGCGAGGTCCGGGCCGTAGCGCGGTCATCGACTACAGCGAGGCCTCCTCCACCAGCACCGATACCACAACAGGCAGCGTCTCAGTCCAGTTCTGCCTTGGCGGGTGCCGGTTCCTCCACATCGCCGCGGTCAGCCCCTGTACCGGCGGAAGACGTGCCTACGGCGACGGGTGGAGTACGGCGGATTGCGGCCAGGACGACGAGCAGCAGCCCGACTATCGCGAGGACGATCGGCACGACGACACCGATCAGAAGCAGGAGTCTCCCGGCCGAGGTCGCCTTGTCCGTGAGCTCCGCCACCGACGCAGCGGTGAGCTTCACCTTGACCGCCCTCACTGGCAGCAGCTCGACCGTCGTCCCGGCCGTGGTCAGATTCGCGATGATCTGCTGGTCCTGTGTGGTGTCGACGACCAGCCCGGTCTGCTGGTCGACCACCGCCACCACCGTTGTCCGGGCGGTGTAGCTGATCGGAACATTCGCGGGCAGTGACGGCAGCGCGGTGGTCAGCTTGCCGGTGGCTACGGCGGGCAGCAGCGGGGTAAGCGACGACAGCAGGTCCTTGGGCAGCGCCGCCGGCAGCGCCGCCGCCACCGCGGGGTCCTTCAGCGCGGCTGAGGCGATATACCTGAACCGGTAGGTGGAACGACTGTTCGTCGAACCCGTCCCGAGGTATTTCCCGGGCCAGCTCCGTCGCGTCGCGGTGTCATACAGCTGGTACTGCTTCGAAGCGCTTGGACCGATTGGCCAGGCCACCGGAAGCGCTCCGGTCGTCGGCTCGACGACTGTCGCGTCCGGAGACGCGACACCGGCAAGGCTTGTTCGATCCAGCGCATAGGTGTGCCGGTTCGTCTGCACGGCGCCACCAGCATTGACCGACACGTCATCGCCGACGATCGCCCGGTCCCCGTGCACTGATTTCACATAGGTATGCCGGTCGATACTGATGGGGACATCCTTCGTGAGCGCATGCGCCGTGTCCCCCGCGGCCAGTGCCTTCGCGTCGAGTAACGTTCCCGAACCGGTGTACTTGACAGTGATGTCGGTGCTCTTCGGTAACTTCGTTCCCGCGGGTAACACAACGAACCTAGTAAGTGCGGCGGCGGCGAGAAGCACAAGACCGACAGCAGAGAGCACGATCGAAGAACGACGGACACGCACGAAAACTCCCTCAGTTCTGGATTTCAGGCGCTGTCGAGGAGATTGCAAATGGGAAATATTGCGAAAACGACGGCAAAACGCATCCCTGCGGAGCCACCGGACTTGCCACCTCGAAAGGCGCGATGAGATAGCTGGGGCGATACCAGGAAGCCGTGTCCGCAGCCTGCCACCAACGACGGAGGAGGCTGCGGATAAATTTTGCCCGACGATATTTTCCGGGCATTCGGAGCCCGCCGGAAAGGGTCGTTCCAATCGCGCCGGAAAACTGTTCCCGGCGAACTTCCACCCACAGCGATCGCCACCTATTGTGCGATCACTGTGGTGCTACTTACATCATCCGAAGGGGTGGGCTTTCTGCCCCCTCGAGTGGCCGGTTCCGGCGAGCGCGAGGGCCCGGTCGGTACCACGGTGATACGCGGCCCCGGCTTCGGAGCGGGTCGCCGCGCCGAGCTTGCGCATCAGGCTCTTCACATGCGATTTCACGGTCGCCTCGGTAACGAAGAGCCGCTCGCCGATCTGCGCGTTGGTCAGCCCCTCGGCGACGAGTCGCAGAACCTGTTCCTCTCGGCGGGTCAACCCGGACTTCCAGTCATCGGCATCCGGCAGCTCGGATAAGCGATGCGCCGGGCGTACGGCCCGCGCGACGTTGACGCTCTGCTCGCCCGGGTCACGTGACAGGCAGGTCGGCCCATCGGAGAGTGAGATGGGAAGGGAGCCCGCGTCGGCGTCGGCTGTGGGGTGGTTCTGTCCGTTCCCGAGCCGCCCCACCAGATCATGCAGCATCACGGCGTGGCCTTCGACGGTCTCACGGACGGTCTCCAGGTCCCTTAACGTCCGGACCCGGTCCAGCGCGAGCCCGAGGCCCGCGGACAGAAGAGCGAGCAGGTCGCGATCGAACCCGTCCATCGCGCCCGTCTCAGCGTTACGGTCGACGTGCAGCAGGCCTACCACCTGGTCCCGCAGCACCAGCGGCGCGGCCACGTAGGAGCGTGAGTGCGTGACTGCCAGCAGCTGGGTGTGCACGCGAGGGTTACCCTTGACGTCGCGGACCAGGATCGTCGAACAGCTGCGCACGACCTCGTCCTCCAGCAGGCCGTGGATGCGTCGATAGGCCGGGGTGCCGCCGGCGGCGACGATGGCCGCCGCCTCGTCCGGGTCGCTGCAGGTGCGGGCCGCACAGGGAATCCACCGGCCGTGCCGGACCCAGGAAAGAAGAACCCGGTCGTAGCCGAGCTCGGCCGTCAGATTCGGGATGAGTTCAGTGAGTTCGGCGACCGTCGTGGCCGCACGGAGCCGCTGCAACACCCGGGCGAGCATGCCGGGGCTCCCCCGCCCGCGAAGAGCCGTCCAGCTGACGAGATCCAGCTTGGCGGCGGCGAGCTCCCCCGCGGCCAGCTCCGCCGCCTGCGCCAGACCCGGCCCCGCCGTAGCGCGCACCGCCGCGGACGCTTCGGTCAGCGCCTGGAGGACCTGCTCAGGGTCATCCACCCCGAAGCGAGGCAGCGGAAGATTTATACCGAAAACGGACGTCGCCGAGCGGAGCGCGTTCTCCGCGGCAACGAAGGCCTGTTCATACGCGATGCGCCGCACCGTGGCATCCCTCCGATCATGCCCCCCACCAGGAGTTTCGGAACGATAAAATGGTATGACCTAAACGTCAAGGCACCAGACGGCCGCGACCGAAACGTCTCCCGTGGGATTGCCCGCCGAGAGCGGACCTGACGGCCCCGACACGCTCAGCTCCGGCGGCCGCCGCCACCCGCGTGCCGCCGGCGGGACTCGGTCGAAGCGACACGCGCCCGGAAGAAGATCTTTAGACCCCGGGGGCCGAGCGTCGGCATTCACACCGAAGATCCCCCACCCGCGGCCACAGCCCAAGCGCGCCCGGGGGACCATGCAGCACCCCGGGATCGAGGGAGTGGACACATTTGGCCATACCATTATAACTTGCGACCAGTAGCCTTCTGGCCCATGTCGATCCGGCCTCCCGGCGACAGCGGAGCGCACACCCCGGCGCCCGCCATCCCGACCGTGCCTGAGCACAACGATCCCAGGATGACTGTCATGGAGATTCCCACCGTCAGTGACCGCTACGATCGCCCCGCGGTCGATCACTACTACGCCTCTGGCCGTTGGGGGAAAGAGACGTTAGGGCAGATCCTTGCCCGGCAGGCCGGCGAACGCGGAGACAAGACCTTCATCACCGATGGCGATGCCTCCATGACCTACCGCCAGGTCTACGAAGCCGCACTGCGCCTGGCCGTCGGCCTGAAGACGCGGGGAGTGCGAGCCGGCGACCGGGTGGCAGTCCAGTTGCCCAACTGGGCGGAGTTCGCCGTCGCTGCCGCGGCCGTAGCCCGAGTGGGCGCCGTGATGGTGCCGATCATGCCGATCTACCGCCGCGACGAGGTTGGCCATGTGCTCGATGACGCGGACGTGAGGGCGGTGGTCACACCCGCGACGTTCAAGGGCTTCGACCACCTGGGAATGTTCCGGAGTCTGGCGGCCGATCGGCCGGCCCTGCATTCGATCCTCGTGGCACGCGACGACGCGGCCGTACGCGCGTCGGGAGCTCACGCCGGGGGGCCAGGCGCCGAGGTCCTCTCCCTGAGCGCGGTGAGCGCCGACATCGAACCGTCGCTCGCGGAGGTCACCCTGGGTTCGCCGGTGGGCCCGGACGACCCGTTCGTCATCGTTTACACCTCCGGGACCACGGCCCGCCCCAAGGGCTGCCTGCACACTTTCAACACCTATGCGTCGGGTGCCCGCGCGCTGGGCACCGCGTTCGGCTACACCGAAGACGACGTGCAGTTCGGCCCGTCGCCGATCACCCACACGACCGGGCTCGTCACCAGCGTTCTTCTCCCCCTCCTGCACGGCGGGGCGACGCATGTGATGCCCGAATGGGACCCGGTGCGCGGCCTGGCCGAGATCGCCAGGTATCGGTGCTCGGTGGCCGTCGCCGCCACGACCTTCCTCCAGATGGCGCTCGAGGCCTACGATCCAGACCGCCACGACGCCTCGAGCCTGCGCGTCTGGGTGTGCGCTGGCGCTCCGATTCCCCGTTCGCTCGTGGAACGTGCCCGGGCCCTTCTCCCGGACACGAGAATCCTCAGCCTGTACGGACGCAGCGAGAACCTCACCACCACCACCTGCACCGTGGGGGACGATCCCGAGCGGGCGCTGACCTCCGACGGAGCGGCGCTGCCGTTCAGCCAGGTCCAGATCGTCGATGAGGCCGGCGAACCCGTCCCGGCCGGCACCGAGGGCGACATCGCCTACAAGGGTCCGACCCATATGCTCGGTTACCTCGGCCGACCCGAGGACACCGCCGCGCTGTTCACTCCCCACGGGTTCTCGCGCTCCGGCGACCTCGGAGTCATGGACGCCGACGGATTCGTGCGCGTCACCGGCCGGACCAAGGACATCATCATCCGCGGTGGGATGAACATCAGCGTCCGGGAGATCGAGGACCTGCTCGCCGCGCACCAGGCGGTCCGCGCCGTCGCGGTCGTCGGCATGCCCGACGAACGACTCGGCGAACGCGCGTGTTGCTATGTCGTCCCCGCGGATCCCGCCGACCCGCCCACCCTGCCGGAACTGAAGGAATACCTCCAGAACCGGGGAATCGCGCTGCAGAAGACGCCGGAGCGGCTGGAACTGCTCGACGCGATGCCGATGACTGCCACCGGGAAGATCCAGAAGCACGTGCTCCGGCAGGAGATCGCCCAGAGGATCGAGCGCACCGAGATCCCTGCCCGGACCTGACGCCGGTCGCCGGTCGGCGCAGGACCTCCGCCGATTGCGCTGGTCCTGCGGCGACCGACCTCCTCGTGGGCGCTGATCGGCAGCCCCCGCCCCTTCGGACTGTCCCGGGGTGCAGCCTGTGGTACGGCCAAGGACTGTTCGCTCGAGTCCTCGGCGGTCCGCTGCCCTTGCTGATCCCGACACCCACCGCGAAGCGCGCACCGCGCAGTCGACCCCGGTGGGAGAGCTGGGAGTGGGCCCCAACCTCGATCTCGACCGACTCCAGTCAGACCTCAGCGGCACCCCACCCCGGACTATGACGACCACGGTGAACTGCCGTCCCCAGATCCGCCGGCGATCGACACGGAGGGCGTCCTCGGCGCAGCCGTCTACCTGACGAAGGACGATCAGCCGCGCAGACTGACTCCCCCGGCCCGGCAAGTGACTCGTTCGCGGAAGGTCAATACCGTGGCCCTCCGCCGAGGCCTGCGATGGTCAGGCGTCGGGACACAGCGGGGGCGCGGCCCGACGCACCTTCGCCGCACAGCCGTGACCGCGCCAGCCAGGACCATCAACGTGAACCACGCAACCCGCCGTTTCGAGGTCCCGAGCGTCGGATCGCGTCGCGCCAGCGGTGCGTAACCGCCGGTCGAGCCGGGGTGGTCAGTGAGCCTTGTCGAACGCTTCGACGATGTTCGACGCGATACGACCCCGGTCGCTGACCGTGTAGCCGTTGTCTCGTGCCCACTCGCGGATGTCAGCGGTTCGGTCCGCTGCCGCTGACCGAGGCGACGCGGCATGCGGGGCGCGGCGTCCACCGGCCGGACGGCCACCGGAACGGCGGCCCGCGGAAACGAACGAGGCCAGTGCCTCCCTCAGCTTCTTGGCGTTCACCTCGGACAGGTCGATCTCGTACTGCGCGCCGTCCAGCCCGAACCGGACCGTCTCGTCGGCCGTCTCGCCGCTGAGGTCGTCGATCAGCGAAACAATGGTCTTCTGCGCCATAAGGATTCCTACTTCTCCTCGCGGACGGTGTGTCCACAACGTATTTCCCACCGTATCGCCTGACCGTCCGAGCCGGTCCACCGCCGCATCGAAATTACCTAAACATGCCTAGACGGCTTCCCCGTGAGAGCACTGCACTGGGGCGCGAAGAGCCTCGGGAAACCCATGAGGCCTGAGTGTGCCTCACGTGTATAGGACAGGCCCACGCTGGCCACCGCTGACCATTTAAATACGCACTCCGATCGAGGTAGTCCCGCACGCGCACGGCTACGGCTCCGGCAGTCAGCCGGTTTCGGTGCGGTCATCCCGATCGGGATGTGGTCGGAGTAGCCGGTCTCGTCGACGGTGGCGCCCATGCCACCAAACGGGCGGGGCCGCCGATGGTCGCCGCCGTGGGCCAGCTCGGGAATGCGAGGGATCCGCGCAGCAGAGGGAAGAGGGCTCGCAGGACGGGCCATATTCGCGTTGACGAGGAACGGTCCAGCGGGTTCGGTGGTCCGCATCAGGTTCCAGAACCGCAGCGTATCCGCGCCTGATCAACTGCGGATGTGGTGCGTTTCGGGGGTGTCATCCCTGCGACCAGTCACTCGGCCGCGCGGCCCACCTCGGCTGCCTGGTCCGCCTCCGACCGTGCGGCGTGGGCGCGTACTGCGGCCAGGTGGTCGCGCGGGACGTTCGGTACCAGGACAGCCGTACTGGTAGAGCGGCGGTTGCGCGGTGGGCGAGGTCGTGCGTTGCCCCAGTACCAACGCCCACAGGCGCCCGGCGAGCCGTGGGGTCAACCATCCCGTTTCGTCGGTTGATGGCGGGGAAGAGGCAACGAGGGGTGCCCCGGAATTGTACGACGATTGATTTCCTGCGACCAATGATCGAAGCTGGGAGTGACCCGAGGGAGTGGCCAGAGAGAGCGCGCGGGACGGCGGGTCCTTCGTTGGACGACTCAATGCGACGCAGGCCGCATCGGGCGGTCAACAGCGCTCGCCGGGGATGGCTGACGTCTTCGCAGCGGGCGGCGAGGTGGGCCGGCTGATGTCGACCATGGACTGGTCCGCCACACCGCTCGGGCCGTTGAGTCGCTGGTGTGCTGAGCTGCGAACGGCGGTGAGTCTCTGCCTCGAATCCCAGTTTCCGATTCAGATCCTGTGGGGGCCCGATCTGATTGAGCTGCACAACGACGCACTTACGCAACATTTAGGCAGGAAACATCCGAAATGTATAGGGCGTCCCTTTCGTGAGTTCTTCCCGGAAGCCTTGGAGCTTGTCAGCCCACTGCTCGACCAGGTGATGTCCGGAGGTGGGGCTACCTGGGCGCAGGACCTGCGGGTCCTGTCAGACCGGCGTGGATACCTGGAGGAATGCTTTTTCACCTTCTCATATGGCCCGATTCGGCGGATCAAGACCGCCGAAGTTCTCGGAGTTCTCACAGTATCGACCGAAACGACACGAAATGTGGTCAGCCTGCGGCGCCTGTCCTGCCTGCGCGAGATCGCGGGCCTCACGATACATGCGCAGACGTCCGAGGAGGTCTTCAAGAACTCGGTTGACGCGCTGGGGCGCTGCTGGGCGGACGTTCCGTACTGCATGATCCTCCTGCGGGATCAGGATACCGACCGTCCGACCGTGCGTCCCGTCGCAACAGCCGGGCTGGCAGCGATGCCGGGCGCCCCGTCTGACCAGGACACGCTCGACGCCGATGGGCTCCTGCCCGAATTCGGCGAATCGTTGCTCTCCGGCCGGATGATGATCTCCAGACGGCTCCCCGACCGACTCGATCTCCAGATCATCGCCGCTACTCCTGCCCTGAACCGGGCGATTGTCGTCCCACTCGCGGCTAGGGGGAACGAACCGCCTCCGGGACTGCTCGTGGCAGGGATCAGTGATCGGCTCCCTCTCGACGGTGACTACCGCACTTTCTTCAGCCTGGCGGCATCCCAGATCTCCGGCGCCGCGTGGGCGGCCGACGCGGCCGCGGCCGAGCGAGCGCGGGCGGTCGAGGCCCGCTATCAGTCTCTGCACGATGCGCTCACCGGGCTGCCGAACAGGTCCGCACTGTTCGATCATCTTGATCAGGCTCTCGCTGATGCCAGGGAAGGAGGACGGCACGTCGGCTTCCTCTTCATCGATCTTGACAGATTCAAGATGGTAAATGACCTGCTAGGCCATGAAGCAGGCGATGATCTGCTTCGCGAGATCGCTCGTCGCATGCGGCGCACCGTCCGTCCCGCGGATTTCGTCGCTAGGCTTAGCGGCGACGAGTTCGCTGTCGTCTGCGCGGACATAACGTGCCCGGACGGAGTCGAAACGGTCGCCGAACGCGTTCGCGCGGCTCTGTTGACCACCAGAACCCAGGGGGCGAGGACATTCAGTGTAAGCGCAAGTGTCGGTGTCGCCATATCCGATCCAGACACCTTCTCGCCGGACGGCCTTGTGCGGACAGCTGACGCCGCGATGTATCAGGCAAAGCGGCGCGGTAAAACCCACGGTCAGATCCTCGACACCGTGCGCTAATCACGGCACGGCGTCAAGATGAGAAATCGTTTCGAGACACGCATTCCCACTTTGGGGAGGCCTGCGGGCTGGCGGCCCCGGCCAAGCGGTCAGCCGCGAGAGGGTACCTGGGCCCGGAGCAGAGCCCGGACCTCGGCGGCCTGCTCGATACCCTCGTGCACGGTGTCGGCGACCGGTATCAGGGTCAGCGTCCGGGCACCCGCCTGGACGTAGGGCAGCAGAAACGCGGCGACGTCCTGCGCCGTGCCGGCCGCGCTGATGTGGGCGAACTTATCCGCGGGCAGGTTGTACAGCTGTGACATCCGCTCCCCGAGCGCTGCCCGCGCCGTCGCCGCGTCCCTGCCGAATCCGACCCAGACATTGAGCCCGGCGAAGGTCGGCGCGGGCCGGCTGGCGGCCGCGCACGCCGTCAGGATCTGCTGGTGGGTGGCGGCATACCTGCGGGCCGAGCACCACATCCCGAGCCATCCGTCGCCGTGCGCGACCGTGCGCCGCACCGCCACATCGCCCGAGCCACCGATGACGATCGGTACCCGGGGCTCCAGGGGTGGCAGGATTCGCGCCCCGTCGAGCTGGAAGAACTGCCCGCTGTGGTCGACGCTCTCGCCCGTCGCGAGTCGGCGCAGCAACTCGAGCGTCTCGTTCACGCGGTGCCCGCGGGTCGCCGGGTCGACGCCCATATTGCTGACCTCCAAGCGGTCCTCCCCCGCGACCCCGACGCCCAGGACGAGCCGGCCGGGGGCGATCTGGGTCAGTGTCGCGAGCGAGCGGGCGGTGGCCATCGGATGGCGCAGGCCCGCCAGGTAGACACCGATCAGCACATTGAGGGTGTCGTGCGACGCGAGCGCGGTCGTCGCGGCGACGAACCCGTCGAATCCGGTGCCTCCATGGAAGCTGATGTGGTCACCGACCGTGAGATGGTCGAGCCCGGATTCGGCCATGTGGTCGAGGATGGCCCGGCGAGCCACCGGATCGGCCGTGAGCAGCTCGTCGTTGACGGCGATACCGAGGGTGAGATCGGAGGTCACCACCACATCCTCTCGTAGACCAGGCGGACTTTCGACTAATGGAATGACCAAATACTGGTGACCGGTCCAGGCCAGCCCCGACGCCGGCACGACGTCAGCTCACAGCCGTCCTGCGGCCGATGGCGCCGGCCCGCTCCCACCCGTCGACCGTGTCGGCTGGCACCCCCCACTCCGCCAGCGCCGCCCAGGTGTGCTCGCCGGGGGCGGGCGGCGGTCCGTCCACCCTTGCGGGAGTGCGGCTGAAACGCGGCTGTGGGGCAGGCTGCGTGACGCCGTCGATCTCGACGAACGTGCCGCGCGCGACGTTGTGTGGATGCGCCCAGGCCTCGCGCGGCTCCAGCACCGCGGACACGCAGCCGCGGCCAGCGGCCAGCTCGACCCACTCGTCCCGTGTCCGCTCCCGCACCACCCGGGCGAAGATCTCCTTGAGCCGCGGCCACTGCTCCTGGTCGTCCCGGTCTGGCAGGCCGGCCGGGTCAAGGCCGAGGATCGCCACGAGGTCGGCGTAGAAGTGCGCCTCCATCGCGGCGACCGCGAGCCATCTGTCATCCGCCGTCAGGTAGACGTCGTAGAAGGGCGCGCCGGAGTCGACGATCTGGGTGCCGCGCGGGCCCGGCCACACGCCGGCGCTGACGAAGCCGTGGAAGGCGGCGCCCAGCAGCGCCGCGCCGTCGACCATCGCGGCGTCGATGACCTGCCCCTGGCCCGAGCGCGCCGACTCCCACAGTGCCGCGCAGATTCCCAGCGCGAGCATCAGCCCGCCGCCCCCGAAGTCCCCGACGAGGCTCAGCGGTGGCGTTGGGGGCTGGCCGTACCGTCCGATCAGCGCCAGAATGCCACTCTGGGCGACGTAGTTGAGGTCGTGCCCGACGGCCTGGGCCATCGGCCCGTCCTGGCCATAGCCGGTCATGCGGCCGTAGACCAGACGGGGGTTGACCGCCAGGCAGGTGTCAGGGCCGATGCCCAGCCGCTCGGCGACGCCGGGGCGGAAGCCCTCGATGAGCGCGTCGGCCCCACGGACGAGAGCACGGACGACCTCGGCTCCGCGCGGGTTCTTCAGGTCGACCGCCACCGACCGCCGCCCGCGGTGCAGGACCTCGGCCCGGAAGTCCGCGTTCGGGCCGACCAGAGCGGCTCCCGACAGCCGGTCCACCCGGATCACGTCGGCGCCCAGGTCGGCGAACAGCATCGCGCAGAACGGCCCGGGGCCGATGCTCCCGACCTCGACGACCCTCATTCCGGCCAGGGGTCCGGTGAACGACCGTTCGACAGGGGTTCGGGTCATCTCTCCGCCTCTCTTCGGATCGGGCCGGTCAGGCCTGCCCAGGTCGGGCAACCGACGAGGTGACCGACCTGGTGTTGAGGGCGTCGCCACCGTCGACCGTGAGCAGCTGCCCGGTCACCATTGCGGACTCCGGGGCGGCGAAGAACGCCACCGCGTTGGCGATGTCATCGGGATCCACGAAACCGTTCGGCAGGCTGTCCAGCCAGGCATCCTTGATCGGCTCAGGCATTCCGAGGATGCCCGACGATGCGGTCATGCCCGGCAGGACGCAGTTGGCGGTGACGCCGAGGCGGACGTTCTCGGCCGCCACGGTCTTCACCATCCCGATGAGCCCCGCCTTGCTGGTCGCGTATGACACCTGGGCGGGCATGCCCTGCGTGCCGGAGGTGGAGGAGATCACTACGATCCGGCCGTAGCGGCGTTCACGCATGCCTGCCAGGCACTTCTGCAGAACACGGAACGTTCCCGTGAGATTGATGTCCAGGTCGAGCTGCCACTTCTCGCGCGAAAAGGTATGCGCGGCACCGAACAGCGTCGTGATGGCCGCGTTGGCGACGTACACGTCCACCTGCCCGAAGTCGGGCAACTCGTCGGTGGCGAGGTCGACCTGCCAGGTGCACCCCGGGAGCTTGTCGAGCGTGAGCACTTCCATGCCGTCCACCTCGAGTCGCTTCACGATGGCCTGGCCGATGCCGCCGTCGCGGCCCGCTCCCGTCACCAGCGCCCGGTAGGACATACAGCCTTCCTCCTTCTTCAGGTCCTCGGGCGCGAGCGCACGAGCCGGACTGGCAAACGGCGGATGCGCGACACCGCACCGGTCACGGAAGGTGCGCCGGCCGCGCTCGCCGTTGCCCGGCGACACCCGCCAGTCAGCGGTCCGCCCTGAGACGGAGCCGAGGAGTACTCCCGCACTGTGCATCCACCACCGCGGCGCGACCAGGATCGCCTCCGGATGCCGGTGTGGGGCTCCACAGCCGGGTAGCGGACAGGATTCCCGCCGCTTTGGCGGCACCAGCCGAGCGACCTCGCGACCGGGTGCGGCCCTAGCGGGCGAACGACTCTGCGGGATAGGTGAGATAGATCGACTCTGCGACCATGGCGGGGCGGTCCTGTCCTCGCACCTGGATGGCGAGCGCGACCCGGTACTGCACACCGCCGTCGTCGCGCCGTCTGCCGTCCTTGATTGACGCCGCGAGCCGGATCTCGGACCCGACCCGGACCGGCGAGGTGAATCGCACCCGCTCGAGGCCGTAGTTGGTGCCTCGTCCGTGATCGGTGATGGTGAGCAGCTCCTTGAGCATCGCGGGCACGAGTGAGAGCGTCAGGTATCCGTGCGCGATGGTCCCGCCGAAGGGCCCGGTCGCGGCGCGCTCGGGATCGACGTGGATCCACTGCTGATCGTCCGTGGCATCCGCGAAGGCGTCGACCCGCCGCTGGTCCACGACCCGCCACGGCGAAGCGCCCAGGTCCAGGTCGCTTGCCCCGACCAGCTCGGCTCCCGTGATCTGCAGTGCCACCGCGTCCTCCTCGTCCGGGGCGTCCGCGCAGTCGCGTCGCCGCTGCCGCTGCCGCTGCCGCTGCCGCTGCCGCTGCCGCAGTGTGCCTGAGCCTGGGCCGACCGCGGCGGCCCCGCCGGTCCCGGCGCTGTGGAAACCGACAGTCACGCCGATTCGTCCGGGCACCGTCCGGGCCTAGAGTCGGCGACATGACGTCTCCGACGACGCACGCGCTCTCCTGGGAGCTGGTCAGGCAGGTCCCGTCCCTGGTCGAGGCCAAGGTCGAGCCGGAGTTCATCGACTTCAACGGACACATGAACGTCCGTTACTACCTCGACAAGGGCGCCGAGGGGGCCGACCAGCTGTGCCGCGCCGTCGGGATCGACGAGGCCTACCGGCGGGACCGGAGAATGGGTGTCTTCACCGCCGAGCACCACCTCCGGTACCTGTCCGAGCTGCAGGCCGGTGACGCCTTCTCGGTGCATGCCCGGGTCCTGGACTGTTCGGACAAGGTGACCCACCTGATGGCGTTCCTGGTCGACCAGGCCCGGGAGAGGCTCTCCTGCACGGTGGAGATTGTCCTCGTGCATGTGGGCCTGGACGACCGGAGACCCCGGCCGTTCCCGGAGGACGTCGCCGCCGGCTGGGATCGGCTGGTCCACGAGTCCAGGGCTCTGCCATGGGATGCGCCGGTGTGCGGCTCGATGGGTGTGCGTCGCTGAACGCGTGTCGCCGAGCGCCTGGGACTCGCCGCGGCCGGACGAGCGCGGTTCTCTGCGGGGATGTCCGCGTCGCCCGGCGGGCGTCGCGGGACACGGCCGCTCGTGCCGCCCCCGGTGTCAGAGAGCGATGAGCTCCTGCACGGCGCGGTCCTGCAGCCGCGCGACCGGGCCGTCACCGACCAGCTTCCCGCCGCGCAGTGCGAGGTAGCGGTCCGCCAGCTTCTGGATCATGCCTATGTGCTGCTCGACCAGCAGGAGCGCGGTGCCACGGGCACGGATCTCCTTCAGCGCCTCGACGATCGCGTCGATGACCACAGGCGCCAGGCCCTCGGTGGGCTCGTCCAACATCAGCAGGGCCGGCTCGGCCATGAGTGCCCGGGCGATGGCCAGCATCTGCTGTTCACCACCGCTGAGCGCGGTGCCGTGCCGACGTCTTCCCCGCGCCAGGTTCGGGAAGAGCTCGAAGACGGCGTCGAGCGTCCACGTGCCCGTGCGGCGCGACGCACGGCCGAGCGTGATGTTCTCCTCGACGGTCAGGTTGGGAAAGATCCTCTTGCCCTGGGGCACCAGGGAGACCCCGCGCGAGGTGGGCACGTGCGCGCGCCCGGCGAGAGGTACGCCGTCGACGAGAATGTCGCCTTGGGTGGTCGGCACGCCGTAGACGGCGAGGAGAGTGGTCGACTTTCCCGCGCCGTTGCGGCCCACGAGGCCCACGGTCTCCCCGGAGCCGACGGCGAACGAGACGTCCCGCAGGATTGTCGCGCCGCCGTAGGAGGCGTCAACATGACGGAACTCCAGGATCGCGCTCATGCCGCGCTCCCCAGGTAGGCGCGGATGACCCGGGGGTCGGCCCGGACCTCCTCCGGCGGGCCGGAGCTGAGAACCTCGCCGAGGTCGAGCACGGTGATCGTGTCGCAGGTCCGGAAGACGCCTTCCACATCGTGCTCCACCAGCAGCGCCGCGACGTCGCGCTCCCGGCACAGGTCGCGCACGTGCCGCAGCATCCGGCCCGCCTCGTCGGCGACCAGACCCGCGCACGGCTCGTCCAGGAGCACGACGCGTGGCCGGCCGATGAGGGCGATGGCCAGGTCGACCGCCCGCTGGGTGCCGTAGGCGATCTCACCGCAGACCCGGTCGACCACCTCGCCCAGGCCGAGCGTGTCGATGATCCCGGCCAGGTCGGGCTCGGCGTTCCTGCGCGCGACCATGCTCAGCTGGGCGCCCACCGTCATGGACGCGAAGACGCTGGTGCGCTGGAAGGATCGCGAGATTCCGTGGGCGCGCCGCCAGCGGACGGATCGGCGGGTGATGTCCTCACCGTCGAGGAGCACCCGGCCCGACGACGGGCGCCGACGCCCGGACAGCGCGTCGATGAAGGTGGATTTGCCCGCGCCGTTCGGACCGATCACGCCGTGCACACACCCCTGGACCAGGGCGATATCGATGTTCTTGTTTGCCGCGACGGCGCCGTAACGTACCGACAGCCCGCTGGCTTCGAACACGGCCATCAGCGCTTCACCCGCTTCCAGAGACGCTGCAGGGTCCCGGTGATGCCACCGGGCAGGAAGACCAGAACGACGATGAGTGCGACGCCGGTGTACAGCGGCAGGTTGGCGCCGGAGTTCAGCCGCGACTCGCCCCACACGTACAGTGCGGTGCCGACCAGCGGCCCGGCCAGCGTGCCGAGCCCACCCACCATGGCCGCGATCAGCGAGTCGCCGGCCTGGGCGAAGCCCAGGAGGTCGGGTGAGACGTAGGCGGCGTTGAGGGCGAACAACGCACCCCCGAGCGACGCCAGCAATCCCGAGAGAACGAAGGCGGCCAGCCGGGGCAGGAAGGTGTTGTAGCCGGAGAAGCGCATCCGCTCCTCGTTCTCGCGTATCCCTTCGAGAGTCGTCCCGAAGCGGGACCGCCCGACCAGCCACACGACGACGAGGCCCACCGCCAGCGGAACCCAGACGACGGGCCAGAAACGACCGGGGTCCTGCAGGTCCGCCGGCGAGAGCCCCACGAAGGAGGAGTCGGCGTCCAGGCCGATCAGCAGGCCGTCGTACGCTCCGGTGAGTGGGCGGAAGGCCGTCTGCACGCAGAGCTGGTAGAGCGCCTGCGAGAGAGCCAGCGTCAGCATGAGAAAGCCCATGCCCGAGGCGCGGACCACAAGGACGCCCATGAGCACCGCGATGACTGTGCCGACAAGAACCCCGAACAGCACCGACGGCAGCGGGTCCCAGCCCCAGCGGTTCACCGCGATGCCGACCGCGTAGGCCGCACCGCCGAAGAACGCCGTGTGGCCGAGACTGATCAGGCCGAGATGTCGGGCCAGGAAACCGATCCCGAGGGCGAGCAGGCCCAGCAGCGCGGCCTCGACCGCCAGGCCCATCGTGTAGGCGTCGGCGACGACGGACGGCATCGCCAGGCCGGCCACCAGCACGACGGTGGCCACGGCGAGCCCGAGCAGCAGCCTGCGGCTCGGCCTTCGCCCCGCTTCGGGAGCTGTCCCGCTGGCAGTCACCTCAGCCGTGGTGGTCGCGGTCATGATGCCCTCCTGCCAGCCAGGCCCCTCGGCCGCCACAGCAGCACCACGACAAGGGCGGCGTACGGAACCAGGACGGAGACGCTCGGCGACCAGACGGTGATGAGAGTCTGGATGACACCGAGGCCCATGCCGGCGGCCATCGCCCCGCCGACACTGCCCACGCCGCCGACGACGACGACAATGAGCACGGTGATGAGGAACCGGCCCCCCATCGACGGATCCACCGAGATGTAAGGTGCCGCGAGAATTCCGGCGAGACCCGCGAGCGCCGCACCGAGACTCACGACGATGATGCTGATCCGGTTGACGTCGACGCCCATGATCGCGGCCGTCTCGATGTCCTGGCTCGCCGCCCTGATGTACAGCCCGGTGCGGGTGTGCCGCAGCCAGAGGACAAGCGCGGCGGCCAGGGCCGCCGCGATCACGATGACACCGAGCCGATAGGTCGGGTAGTGCACGCCGAACAGGGACGTGGTGCCCCGCAGCCCGGGAGGCGGGTCCAGCGATAGGGTCTTCTCCCCCCAGGCGAGCACCACCAGGCGCTCGGCTATCAGCGCCAGTCCAAACGTCACCAGGCCGACCTCCATGTGGGACCGGCCCTGCAGGGGCCGAAAGAACACGAGCTCAAGGAGCACTCCGATCGCCGTGAGAGCGAGCGGCACCAGCAGGAGCGCGAGCCAGAAGTCGAGGTGCCGGGCCACCGAGTAGCCGATGTAGGCGCCGGTCATGTAGAGCGCTCCATGGGCGAAGTTCGTGACGCCCCGGAGTCCGTAGATCATCGCCAGCCCGGAGCTCAGCACCATGAGAAGGGAGCCGAGCGCGATGCCGTTGAGGACCTGGGCCGCGTTCATGCACAGCCTTTCTCTGAGGACGGGGGATGCGCCACCCTTGGCCGTTCGCACCCCCCGCGGCGAGTCACAGATCGCAGTCAGGGCTGGGTGTCGGTGACGTCTGGCTCGCCGGAGCCGAAGCGAGGATCTTGAACTCCAGACCGGTGTCGGACCCCGCGACCTGGCCCAGGTAGGACGGCCGCAGCAGCTGGTGGTCGGCTCCTCGCATCGTCACCGGCCCCACGATGCTGTCGAAGGTGAGCCCGTCCAGCGCGGCACCGACCTCGTCGGGGTCGGTGCTTCCGGCCTTCTCGACCGCCGCGAACAGCGTCTTCGCAGCCAGGTAGTTGTCCGCCGGGACGTAGTAGGGCGCGCTGCCGTACTTCGCCGCGTAGGCGGCGACGAACTTCTTGTTCAGCTCGTTGTCAGCGTGCACGTCGTACCCGACGTTGTTGTAGTACCCGGTGACGCCGTCGCCCAGGACGGGGAACAGGGGCTCGGACACCATGTTGAAGCCGAGAACCGTCTTGACCTGCGAAGCCAGATCGAACTGTGCGGCCTGCTTCACGAAGGCGACACCGTCGGCGCCGTATTCGACCGCGAAGAGGGCGTCCGCGCCACTACTTTTGATCTTGGTGATGTACGAGCCGAAGTCCGTCGTGTTCAGCGGTGCGAACTGCTGCAGCACCACCTGCTTGCCGGCCGCCCGCGCAGCCTCGGTGAAGGTGTCGGCCGCACTGTGGCCGGTCGAGTAGTCCACCGCCTGGATCGCCCACTTGGTTCCCGGCATTGTCTTGAGCGCCGAGGCCAGGGCATTGATGTCCATCGTGTCGGTCTGGACGATGTGGAAGCTGTTCGCCACGCACTGCTTTCCGACGAGACCGGCGTCCTTGGCTGTCGCGTGGAAGGCGAGCGCTCCGAGGCTGCCCAGCTGCGCGTTGAGCGCCGCAGCCTCGGTCGAGGTCATGACGGCGCCGATGAACCGCGCGCCGTCCTTCGTCACGGCCTCCCGCGCCGCTTGTAAGGTCGTGCCGCTCTTTCCGTCCGTGGTCTTCTTGATCAGCTCGACCGGATGACCGTCGACCCCGCCTGCGGCGTTGACCTCGTCGACCGCGAGCTGCCACCCCCTCACCTCGTCGGTTCCGTACTGGGCGAGCGCTCCAGTACTCGGTGGGATGAGCGCCACCTTGATCGGTGAGGTGCCGCCGCCGGACGAGTCGGTGTCCGCCGAACTCCCGCCGGGCGAACCGCACGCGGCCAGCGCGACGGATGTCGCCAGCGCGAGCGCCGCGATCGGAACAACCTTCTTCATGTGCACCTCGCGAGGCAGAGGAGTCCCGGGCCATGCCGGGATGTGATGGGCCTCACCAAATATTGGTCTGATAGTTGGAGCAGTTCGACCCCCCTGAAGGGGTGTTCACCTACCCCCAAGGAGTGGTCCGGGTCCGGGCTGCAACCGGGACCGCTAGGACGCCTCACCCTGCGTGGCGACCTGCTCCACCCCAGGTCGCGGGGCACGCTCGGCCGTGACGACGAGCGCAACCGAGCTCAGGACGAGGCCGCCGCCGACGAGCACAGCCAGTCCGACCGGCTCGGCGAGGATCGCCCAGCCGAGGAGCAGGGCCACGACCGGGTTCACGTAGGCGTGGGTGGCCGTCAGCGACAGCGGCACATGCGTCAGCAGCCAGGCGAACGCGAGGAACGCGACGATCGAGCACGCGACGACCAGGAAGGCGAGCGCGGCCCAGCCCCGTGCCGAGTAGGCGAGGCTGACACGCTCCCCGCTCGCCCCCGCCAGAACGGCCGAGCACAGGAAGGCGACGATCTGCTGACAGGCCGCGACGACGAGGATGTCCCCCGGTAGATCGACCGTGCCCTGCAGGTACGAGCCGACCGTCCAGCTCAGGCTCGACCCGACGCAGAGCAGCACACCAGCGACCGGCATCGTCTCGCCGAGACCCCGGCCGAGGAGAACGAGCATGACCAGTCCCGCGAAGCCGATCCCCACGCCCGCGACGGTGAGCCACGCCGGGCGCTCTCCCGCGAGAATCCGCAGGAGTACAGCCCATGCCGGCACAGACGCCGCGATCAGTGCGGCGACCCCGGAGGGCAGCCCCTTGACCTGGGCGAGTGCCTGCAGCCCGTTTCCGAGCCCCAGGAGGAGCACGCCGGTGATGACCAGCGAGACGCCCTGAGAACGCGTGACACGCATCGCTCGGGGCCCGCGGCGCGCGACCACGATGACCGACAGGATCAGCCCGGCGAGCAGGAACCGCTGAGCCATTGCCTGAAAGGGCGCGACCTCGTCGATGACCACGTGGATCGCCAGATACACCGATCCCCACAGAACCCATACGACCGCGAGACACAGCGCGACGAGCGATCTGTTGGTGCCCGCAGCGAGTTCAGGCACCGTCAGCCACGTTCGGCGGACGCCTGGAGGTAAACGCCATGGCTGCCTCCTGTTTCGGCGGAACGGGACGGGTCGGACGGGGACGGCTCAGTCCTCCCGCGCACCGACCGTCATGCGCAGGTACAGCGCGATGGCCTCGGCACGGTTCTCCACCCGCAACTTGCGCAGGATCTGCTTGACATGCGACTTCACGGTGTCCGTCGCGATGACCAGGCGCCTGGCGATACGCTCGTTCGTCGCGCCCGTGGCCATCAACGCCAGCACCTCCTGCTCCCGACCGGTGAGCAGACCGTCGAGCATGCGCGGCCGCTCGGCCACCACCGGGCGCAATGGGCGGACGACGTTGGGTGCGGTCGTCTCGGCGCGCGAAGCCAGCTCGATCTCGCTCGAGGCGAGCTCGTCGAGAGCCGCCTCGACCGACTTCAGAAGGTGCATAACCTCGGTCCGCTGATCACGCAGACGGGCCAGGAGCACCGAGCGCTCGAAGATCTGGGCGAACCCGGTCGCGAAGAACCACAGGATCTCCCGGTCGATTTCGGCCACGTCGCCGTCCCGGTTGTCCGCGTGCAGTATCCCGATGACCCGCTCGCCGCTGACGATCGGCGCCGCGACGTACGAGGCCAACCGAGCGACCCGGGCCAGCGGCTCATAGACGCGGTTGTCCGTGGACGCGTCCGATACGATCGCCGGCTCGCGCCTTCGGACCAGTTCGTTCTCCAGAAGCATGTGGGAGAGTCGGATCCTGGGCTCGGTCTCGCGCATCCAGCCCAGGAACGCCCGCTCGGCCGGGCCGATCTCGCGCGAGTAGCTCCGCCACGGCCGCCACTCGTCATCGTCGACCCGCGACAGCATGACCCGGTCGAAGCCACCCGCCACGGCCGCGGACTCACAGACGACATCGAGCAGGGTGTCCTGGTCAGTGACACGACGAAGCCGCGCCAGACCGTGATCAAGAGCGTCGAGGCGGCGCAGCCTCTCATGTCCCAGGCTGTCATGGATGGCGAAGCGGACCGTGTGCATTTCATGCAGCGCCTGGCTCAGCTCGACGACATCCGTGCGCAGAAGGTCCCGCCGCGGGTCCTGGAGGAGGTCGCGCACAATGCCGCCGAGGATCGCCAGCTGACCGTCGAGGGTATGTAGATCCGTCGGGCACGGCTGCTCGACATCGGCATACTCCTGCGCCGAGGTCAGCCGCCCCACAACGGCAAGCGCCTGCCGGTGCGCACTCACACCCTGGGCCGACAGGTCACGACGGCGTCGCGACGCCGCGGCGGACAGGGACTCCTTCTGCCGGCTCCTCTCGCCGCATTCGTGGGAGACCGCTCCAGAACCACCGCGGATCGCCCCGGAGCCACCGCGAAGGTCGCCGCTCCTCACGCGTCTGGGCGGCGGTTGGACCTGAAGTCCCACATCGCCGCGGCGATCCGGCGGTACTGGAGCTCGTCGGACCCCTCCGTGATCCGATAACGCCGGTGATGCCGGTAGATGTGCTCGAAGGGGTAGTGCCTGCTGTAACCGACCCCTCCGTGAATCTGCATCGCACGATCGGCGGCGTCACACGCCAGCCGGTTGCCGCGCACGTTGACCATGGCCACCTTGTCGCTCACGGCCGTCCGGCCGCGTACGTCCATCTCCCAGGCGGTCTTGTACAACGTGTTGCGCACCAGTTCAGCCTCGGTCTGCAGCTCGACGAGCTGCCACTGGATGCCCTGGTAGTCCCGCATCCTCCCGCCGAAGAGCCGGCGCTCGTCCGTGTACCGCACGCTCTGGTCCACGCAGAACTGCGCCGCGCCCAGCGAGGATGCCGCCTGCCTGATCCGGTTCTCGTGGACGAACAGCTGCGCGCAGTCCAGTCCGCGCCCCACCTCGCCGACAACAGCGCTGCCGGGCACGCGGACGTCGTTCAGGCGCACCTCCGCATGGTCGGTCGGCATGTTGAAGGTCCACCAGTAGAACGGGACCTCGAAGCCCGGCGCACTGGTCGGCACCAGGAACGCGGTGATCCCGGACGCCTTGCCGTCCTCGCCACCGGTCCGGGCGAAGACGAGGTCGACCTCCGCCACGTCGACGACGCTGTTCCAGCGCTTGGCACCGCTGATGACCCAGTCGGTGCCGTCGCGGACAGCCCGTGTCTCCAGCCAGGTGGCGTCGCTGCCGTGGTTCGGCTCGGTGAGTCCGAACGCCATCTCCATGGCACCGGAGACGAGCCGTTCCAGGTACGTCTCCTTCTGCTCGTCGGTGCCGTACTCGTGCAGCACGAGTGCCAGCGGCAGGTTCGCCACCACCGAGGCCTCGTGGCTCAGTTCCGCGTGCAGGCCCGGGCCGCGGTGGGCGAGATGCTCCCGGATCGCGGCCATCGCGACGTTGGTGCCGTCGCCTCCGCCAAGTGCCGCGGGCAGGGGGTACCGGTAGAAGCCGGCCTTGTCGGCCAGCACCCGCGCCTCCTGCATGATCTCGCGCCACCGGGCTGACGGAATGCCGCCTCGTTCCAGATCGGTGCGGGTGAACTCACGTCGGTGGTCGAAGTACTCGGGGTGCTTTTCCTCGATCGGCTTTATCTGGATGTCGATGAAACGATCGAGCGCGGCGATGAAGGCCGTGACGTCCTCGGGGAGCGAGATGTCCATGGTCGCTGTCTCCTCTGCGTCGGGTCGGCGGCTACGACCGTAGGCCGGCGCGCCGGGACGGCGAATCGAGCGTCTCCGGCGGCGCTGTCGAGTTCTCCATCGCCGCGGACGACGGCCCTCGCCTCCGGCGCCGGTGGGCTGCTTGCATCCGTGACATGGAGGCCTTGCAGGGAGTCGACGCGCTGCGCGCGAAGGTGGGGCGGCAGCTGGGGACCAGTTCCTGGCACGACGTCACCCAGGAACGAATCCAGGCGTTCGCCGACGCCACCGAGGACTGGGAGCGGATTCACCTCGATCCGGCCCGTGCCGCGCAGACACCGTGGGGGGTAACGATCGTGCACGGGCTCTACACGTTGTCGCTCGGCCCGAAATTCCTCTACGAGATCTTCTCGATGAGCGGCCACCGGCTCGCCCTGAACTACGGATTCGACAAGGTGCGTTTTCTCTCCCCCGTGCTCGTCGGCTCGCGGATACGGATGGCCGCCCACCTCACCGGTGAGGAGCGCATCCGCGGCGGGTCGAAGTTCCGGATCACGCAGACCTTCGAGATCCAGGACGCGGGCAGGCCCGCCTGTGTCGCCGAGTCCGTCGTCGCGTATTTCGACTGACCAACCCCGAGGAGGATGAGCGATGCGCGCCATGGTTGTCGAGAATTTCGGCGGGCCGACGGCAACGGTGCTACAGGACGTCCCCGAGCCGGCCGGGGCACATCCCCGGGCCTGCGGCCGCCGCGTGCTGGTCGAAGTGCACGCCGTCGGGCTTTCCTTCATCGACCCGCTGCAGACGCGCGGCCTGTACCAGGCCGGTGTCGCGGCGCCCTACATCTGTGGTTCGGAGCTGGCCGGGCTGGTCCTGGAGGCCCCCGCGGACTCGTGGGTGAACCCCGGCGACCGGGTGGCGGGGATCGTCTGGCAGGGGGCGATGGCCGAGCGCGCGCTCGCGATCGACGACTTCATGGTCAGGCTGCCCGACTCCATGTCGTACGCCACCGGCGCCGGTGTCTACATGAACTACGCGACCGCGTGGTACGCACTTGACCGGGCCGGTTGCCGTCCGGGGGAACACGTGCTGGTCACCGGCGCCGCGGGCGGCGTCGGCACCTGCGTGCTGGACCTGGGCCCCGCGTTCGGGGTGTCGACGATAGCCCTGGTCTCCTCGGACGCGAAGGCGGCGACGGCACGGGCCGCCCGCGCGACCCACGTGGTCCGCACGGACGAGGACTGGCAGGGCGAGATCCGGCGGCTGACCGACCACCGTGGCGTCGAGGTCTTCGTGGACATGGTCGGCGGTGAGACGTTCCTCGACACGGTCCGTGCGCTGCGCGTCGGCGGGCGGGGGGTCGTCGTCGGGTTCGCCGGCGGCTCGATACCGGAGATCAGGGTGAACCGGCTGCTGTTGCGGAACCTGACCCTGACCGGCATCACGATGGACGTGATGGAGACCGAGTACCCGGGCACGCTCACCCGTGTTCGCACGGGCGTGCAACGCCTGCTGGACGCCGGCGAGATCACCCCTTCGATCGGCTCGACATACCCACTGGAGCGGGCTGTCGACGCGCTCCGGTCGTTGGAGGACCGCACAGCCGTCGGCAAGGTGGTCGTCCAGGTCCGCTGAGCAGCGGCTCGGGCTGCTCGGGCGTCGGCGGGTTCACCACCCGTCCAGCGCCCGGTGCCCGGCTTCGAGGACGTCGGCCAGATGACGGGCCGCGACCCTCAAGGCCGGATCGGGCTCAGGGCGCCGGCGGTCCCGCTTGTAGATCACCGCGATCGTCGCCGCGACCTTGTAGTGGCAGACGCCGAGGAACCAGGCCAGGTCGGTGGTGCTCTGACCGGCCTCCCCCGGCGTCGCGCCCAGCGCGCAACGCGCCGACATGTACTCGGACAGCAGCGCCGTCTGCGTCGGCAGCGCCGAGGCGGCCGCTCGATCGGCGGCCGGGCGGTCCTCGTGGAAGACGTGCGCGGGGAGCGTGTGCATGAGCAGCCAGGCGAGATCCGACCGAGGATCGCCGACCGACCAGATCTCCCAGTCGATGACCGATTCGAGCGTCACCCCGACGAACAGCATGTTCGCCAGGCGGAAGTCCCCGTGGAGCAGCCGCGGCTCCGCACCGGCGGGCACGCCCCTCGCCAGGCGCGCGGACAGCTCCTCGTGGCCGGGGCCGATGTCCGCGTCGACGGTGGCGAAGAGTCGCTGCCACCGAGACAGTTCCTCCGCAGGTGGGCAGACGGGCTCGGCGCCCAGGCCCAGCGCGCCGGGCGGCCGCGACTGTAACCGCGCCAGGGCACGGGCCGCGACCAGCATCCGTTCCGCGGCGACGGCCGCGGTCGGGGGTGCCGGGCTCACGTCCAGACCGGGCTCATAAGACTCACCGGGCCGGCGCGCCATCCCGAACAGGGGTGGGACCGCCGGCGGCGCGCCGGAGTCCTCGAACTCGACCTCGGGGACCGGGAAGCCGTCGAGCCGGGCGAGGCGGCGCAGCACCTGGGCCTGGCGCAGGACGTCACGGTTGCGGACGGGGGCCAGACCCGGCGGCGCGACCTTCAGAACCACCGGCCGCTCGCTCTCGACGGTCCTCATCGTCGCCGCGTAGGTCAGGCTCGAGACCCCGCCTTGGAGCCGGACCAGTCCGGTCACGTCAGCGTCTGGGTGCACGCGGCGGGCCGCAGCCGTGGCGCGGCGCGAAACGTCGTCCAGGTCGATGTCGGTCACGTCGGCCACTGTGCTCAGCGGCCCACCGCACCGGCAAGCATGCCGGGGAACGCGGGTGGAGATGCCCACAGGACGGCCAGGGGCAACGTCTCGTGGAGGCCGGGCGCCCGCGGTAGAACCGGGAAATGATCCCCATCACCCCGCAGTCGTTCGATCCTTCGTCCTGGCAGAGCCGGTTCCGCCTCGACGGGAAGGTCGCCGTGGTGACGGGAGCGTCCAGCGGCCTGGGGGTCGCGATCGCGCAGGGCATGGCCGCCGCGGGGGCCGATGTCGCCGTCGGCGCGCGCCGTCTCGACCTGCTGACACACACCCGCGAGATCGTGGAGAAGCTGGGCCGCCGGTGCGTCACCGTACCGACCGACGTGACGCGTGTGGCGGAGTGCGACCGCCTGGTCAGGACCGCCGTCACCGAGCTCGGCCGGTGCGACGTGCTGGTCAACAACGCGGGCATCGGCGGAGACTACAACCCGGCGACCGAGGACCCGCCCGACCACTTCCGGCACGTCGTCGATGTGAACCTGATGGGCTCGTACTGGATGGCGCAGGCCGCCGGCCGGGTCATGCCGCCCGGCGGCGCCATCGTCAACATCTCCAGCGTGATGGCGGTGACCACCGCCAAGATGCCGGCGGCGGGATACAGCGCGGCCAAGGCCGGGGTCCTGGGCATGACCCGAGACCTCGCGGCCCAGTGGGGAGCAAAGGGCATCCGGGTCAACGCCATCCTTCCCGGCGTGTTCCTGACCGAGGCGACCGCGAACTACAGCCCCGGCTACCAACGCAGAATCATCGAGGCACGGGTGCCCGCCGGGCGTCTCGGCGACGCGATCGAGGTCGCGAGCACCGCGGTGTTCCTCGCCTCGGATGCGGCCGCCTACATCACCGGGGCGGGCGTACCGGTGGACGGAGGCGTCCTGCTGCTCTGACGGCGCGCCCTGGCATGCCCAGGGCTTTCGCGACTGCCCGGCGGGTCATGCGGTGTCCTTCTTCCTCGAGGCCGGGCGGTCCGGGTCGGCGATCGCCTGACGCTCGACGAACGGCGGGAGCGCCGGGTGGCCCTCCAGCCGCAGCACCAGCAACGCGGTCTGCACGCTGAGCTGGTCATTCGCGTTCGCGGCCACATCCAACCCGGTGAGGTCGTGCACCTTCGCCATCCGAAGTCGGACGGTGTTCTCGTGTATCCCCAGCCGGGCGGCGGACTCACGCACCGAACGGCCGGTGTCGAAGAAGCACTGCAGCGTCCGCAGCAGGTCGGCCGAGCCGGGCGTGTCACCGAGCAGTGAGCCCAGCGCATCATGCACGTATCGCCGGACCGACCCTATGTCACTGTTCGCGACGAACAGGCGCGCCGGGCCGAGGTCGTCGACGGCGATCACCCGGTGGAGCCCACGCCCGAATCGGTCAATACACAGCACCACCTCGCGTGTCTCCCGGTACGCGCGCTTGAGGCCGCTCGGCCCTGACACAGCCGACACTCCGACTACGGTCTCAGGCTCGCCGATCCGAGCGATGACCTGCCGCAGCACCTGCTTGACCCGGTGAACGAACGCGACGCACGCGGTCTCCTCGGGCACCTCGACGAGGAGGATCATCCCCTCACGGCCACGGGTCGCCAAAATCTCGACGCCGAGCTCCCTGGCCACCACATCCGCGAGGGCCTGGTCGTCACACAGCTCGTCCGCGGAGTGGTCCCCCACGTAGACGAGCACGCGGTCGGCGTCCGCACGGACTCCGAGATAGTCCGCGGACGCGAGCAGATCGGCGTCGGTGTGGGACCCACGCACCAGCTGCCGGGCGAACGCGGCACGCGCGTTCCACGACGCACGCGCGACCCTGCGCTGCACCACGTACTCCGTCGCGAGATGGAGCGCGGTCCGCTGGGCCAGGTTCGTCTCGTCGCCGCCGAGCCGTACCGCCACCTCCGCCATCACCAGCCATGCGAACATTCGCCCGTCACGGGCGACAGGAACCACAAGATGCCGCCGGGCGAGGCCGCGGGCGGGCTCGGCGGGGATCACGACGGGTTTCGTCGAGGCGATGTCGACCGGCCCGCACCGCGCGAGGAGCAGGTCCAGGTCCGGCGGCTTGAAATCGGAGCCCCGCGCGACAACAGACCTCGACACGACTCTGCGTCTCGCGTCGATCAACCACAGCGGATTCGCGGTGAGCTCCGCGGCGGTACCGACCAACCCCGAAATACCTCCGGCTCGGGCGACCGAGGCCGACAGCCGCAGTTCGACCGTATGCCGCCGGGCCAGCTCGTCGTACCGGCGCCGCAGCTCGTCGGAGGGGACAGGCGTCAACGCCTCGGCCGGAGTGCTCGCTGCCGCGCTCGCGCGGACCTGACGCGTGAGCATCAAGACACCTCCCTCAACGCGGTGGCCGTTCTAGCCGGCCATATGCCCGCACACTAGAATGGTCTGACCATTACTTCAAGACTAGTGTCGATCATGGCCGCCAGATGCCTCACCACCAGCGCGATCATGGCCCCGCAGGCCGACGTCCAGCAGCTCCAGCAACAGACCCGTGAGGTCCTCGTGCGCGAGGGACCGCGCCGGCCAGTACGACACCGAGAACACCATGCCGAGACACGCCTGGGTCACCGCCGCCACGGTCGCCTGCGGCATGCCCGGAAACCTGTCGGCGACCAAGCGCTCCCAGCGCTCGGTGTACTGAACGCGCCGGCGGTCGAACGCGCGCCTCCACGGGGCGGCGAGGGAACGGATCTCCCGCTGGTAGAGATTGACGAGGTGTCGGTGGGCGACCGCGAAGTCGGCATGATGACGCAGCGCCCGGTCGAGGTCGCGCCCCGGGTTCCCGTGAACCGGCAGCGTCGCGCTCATCAGCTCGTCCATCGCCTCGTTCAGCAACGTCGCGAGGATCTCGTCCTTACTGCCGAAATGCCGGTAGATGGCCGGGCCGCTCAGTCCGGCCCTCCTCCCGATCTCGTCGACGCCGACTCCGTGGAAGCCGTTCTGGTAAAAGGCCTCCGCGGCGACCTCGAGAATTCGACGATCTTTCTCCATACCTCAGGGTATCCAGCTGTGAACGCTCGTTATCAGGTATCAAGCGGTTCGGGCGCCGTCCGCACTAGTCGGAGACAGTGACAACCACCTTTCCCGTCGACGCCCGCCCGTCGAGAAGGCACAGTGCCTCGGACGCCCGCGCCCACTCCAACCGGTGGCCGATCACGGGGTGCAGTCTGCCAGCCGCCGCGGCTGTCTCCAGCTCGTGGATCAGCTGGCCGGCCAGTCGCGGATGGCGCTCGACCCATGGCTCCACCGCGACCCCCATGACGGTGAGGTCGCGCAGGAGCAGGCGATTCAGGCGGACCTCGGGGATCCGCCCGGCGGCGAACCCGACAACCATGAGCCGCCCGCCGACGTCGAGCGCACGCAGCGACTCGACCACCCGGTCACCGCCTACGGGATCGACGACGACGTCGACCCCGCGGCCACCGGTGAGCGTGCGCACCTCGGTGGACCAGCCGTCCCGAACCTGGACCGCGTGGTCGGCACCGGCCTCGATCGCGACAGCGGCCTTGACCTCGGTGGACACGAGCGCGATGGACGGGGCCGCGCGCCCGCGCAGCAGGTCGAGGGTGGCCGTTCCCACGCCACCGGCCGCGCCGTGGACCAGAACCGACTCACCGTCCCGGAACGCGGCCCGTAACAGGGTGAACCAGGCGGTCGCGTAGTTCAGGAAGAGCGCCGCGCCCTGCTCCCAGGACAACGTCTCCGGGAGTCGGACCGTGTACCGCGGAACAGCGAGCACGCGCTCGGCCAGCGCGCCGAACACGCTCAGCCCCGCCACCCGGTCCCCCGGCCGCAGCCGCGACCCGGCCGGCGCCTCCAGGACCACCCCGGAGAACTCGCCACCCGATACATAGGGCGCCGGCCGGCCGTGCTGATAGCCGCCCCGGCTCTGCAGTAGGTCCGGGAAGCTCACCCCCGCGGCGCGCACCTCGACCAGCAGCCGTTCGCCGCCGGCCCAGGGATGCGTGCCCTCGGGCTCCGGCACCTCGGCGAGCACCGCCGCCTCCGGACCGTCCAGCCGTGGGATCAGCAGGGCCCGCATGCGCCTCCCTCCATCACCGGCCGGCTCATGCCCCGATCCGCCTGCTGATCTCGGCGCGCAGGACGTGCTTCTGGACCTTGCCCGTGGCCGTCATCGGCAGCGCCGGAACGACCTCGAGCCGCTCCGGAACCTTCTGCACGGCCACTCGGTGCGCGCGCAGATAATCGGTGATGTCGGCGAGGGTGAGCGGTTCGGCACCCGGCTCCAGCACGAGGAACGCGCACGCCTTCTCACCGAGCCGCTCGTCGGGCATCCCGACGACGGCGACGTCGGCGATCGCCGGATGTGCCAGCAGGTGGTCCTCGATCTCTCGGGCGCTGATGTTCATGCCGCCGCGGATGATGATGTCCTTGGTTCGGCCGGTGACCCGGACGAAGCCGTCAGCGTCCATCCGCCCGAGGTCACCGCTGCGGGAGAAGCCCTCAGGGGTGAACAGCGCGGCCGTCTGCTTCTCGTCGCGAAAATACTCGAGCATGTGGCTGGGGCCGCGGTAGGCGATGTCCCCCTCCTCGCCGCGCGGGACCTCCAGGCCGTCGGGCCCCACAACCTTGACCTGGGCCCCGGCCAGCGCGGAGCCGTCCGAGGTGAGGGCGCGCTCCGGCGCGTCATCGAGCGTGCACATCGTCGTCAGGAAGTTCTCGGACCGCCCGTAGAGGCTCAGGGTCCGGCAGTGCGGCAGCACCGCCCCGGCCCGTTCGACGACGGCGGCCGAGATCGGCGACCCGGCGCAGACCCAGACGCGCATGCTGCTCGGGTCGTGCTTTGCGGGGTCGTAGGCCGTCATCAGCATCTGCAGGAACGGCGTGGCCGAGACCGTGGCAGTGCATCCGTGACGCTCGATCCGCGCCAGAGCCTCCTGCGGATCCCAGGCCTCCATCAGGTAGGAGCTCGCTCCGGCCAGCAGTGGCAGCACGACACTGGTCACCAGCCCCGTGCTGTGGGTGATGGGCGACGGCCCGAACTGGACGTCCCGCTCGGTGTACCGCAGGCTGGCGGCGATCGCCTCAGCGCTCGCCCGCAACGTGTTGAAGGTGTGGTAGCAGCCCTTCGGGCGCGACGTGGTGCCCGATGTGTAGACGATCAGAAAGCCGTCGTCCGGCGAGCTGTCCGGCCCAAGACTCGCGCCGAGGTCGGCCAGGTCGCCCTCGGTGTAGAGGGACTCCAGCGCCGTCGCCCCGGCGAGGTCGCCCTCCGGACGAGCGACGATGACCCTCCTGAGACGGTCCCGTCCTGTCGCCAGAATCTGGAACATCGCGCGGTGCTCAAAGCCACGGAAAGTGTCAGCCGTGATCGCGGCGACCGCGCCGCTGTGGTCCAGGACATAGCCGACCTCGTCGTCGCGGTAGATCGGCATGATCGGCACGATGATCGCGCCGATTCGCGACAGCGCGGCGGCTACCAGCGGGAACTCGGTCCAGTTGGGTAGTTGGACCGCCACCCGGTCACCTCGTCCGACACCGGTGGAGGCGATGCCGACGGCGAGCCGGAGGGCCCGCTCATGAAACTCGCCGTATGTGAGGCTGGTCGTCCCGTCGAAGACGAAGGTGCGGTCGCCAGCCGCGCCGGCCTGAGCGCCGATCAGATCGAAGAAACTCGACGCCTTCCAGCGCCCGGACGTGTAGAGGGATGCGAACTCTTCGTCCGAGTAGCGGCTGCGAACAGTCGGTAAGACATCGGACATGCGAGACCTCCTAGTGGCGTGTATCACGTCATAACATAGAATGGTTGGACCTTTTGAGCAAGATGGATCGACAGCGGCTCCACGCGCGCCATCACCAGACGATGCTGCCGCGGCGGTAGGCCTCCCGCGCGATGATCTTCTTTTGGATCTCCGCGGTACCGTCGGCGATCAGGTAGGCGAACACGTCGCGGTACCGCTGCTGCAACGGGAACTCGACGGCGTACCCGAGATTGCCGTGCACCCGGATGGCCGCCTCGATGGCGTTTTTCGCCACCACCGGCGGCCACCACTTGCTCATGGAGGCCTGCGCCGTGTGCGGCTGCCCGCTCGCCCGCAGCCACAGCGCCCGGTAGCACATCCATCGAGCAGCCTCGACATAGGTGGCCTGCTCCGCGAGCAGGAAGGAGATGCCCTGGAAGTCCGCGATCGGCCGACCGAACGCCTGCCGCTGCTGGGAGTGGGCGAGAGCCTCGTCGAGACTGGCCCGGGCGGCACCGAGGCAGAGCAGGCCAAGGGCGGCACGGCTGAAGTCGAAATGGGTCATGACGGCCCGGAAACCCGCGCCGTGCTCGCCGATGCGATGCGTCGAGGGAACGAAGACATCGTCGAAGTGCAGGGTGCCCCACCCGAGCGGCAGGCAGCCCATGCCGGGGAGGTGATTCCGGGTCAGGCCCTCGGCGTCCATCGGCACCACGTAGGCGCTCACCCCGCGTGCACCGGTCGTACCGGGCTCACGGGCGTACACGACCGCACTGCTTGCGTTCATCACCCAGGTGATGGCGGTCTTCTCTCCGCTCAACCGCCATCCACCGGCCACCGGGGTCGCCACCGTGCGCAGTGCGGCGGCGTCCGAGCCCGCTCCCGGTTCAGTCAGCGCGATCGCGACAGTCTCCCTCCCCTCGACCAGCGCCGGCAGGTACCGCTCACGCACCTCGCCGCCGGCGAGGGCGAGCTGCGAGCCGGTCAGGCCCACCTGAACAGGAGCCGCCGCCACGTTGACGTCCCCGTACGCAAGGGTCTCGGTGGCGAGCCCGAGCATGATCGGGTCCTCCTCGCCGGTGCCGCCGTACTCCTTGGGCATCCCGATGCCGAGCAGCCCGAGCTCACCTAGCTCACCTAGTGCGTCGAACGGGAACTCGGCGGAGGCGGCGCGCCGGCGGTAGGCCGGCGCAAGCGCCGAGCGCGCGTAGTCCTCCAGAGTCGCACGGAAGGCTTCATGCTCCTCGCTGAACGCGAACGACAACACTGCGGTTCTCCTCGTCCGTGACACACGGCCACCGTTATGCGCCGGTCGTTATCGCGGCGCCAGGCTGGGCTGTGCGATAACGATCGTTCACACACTGAGCATTTGTCAATGGTCAGACCGTTTTGTCGATGGGCGTCAGTCCAGTCACGGCCGGATCCCGCACATCGAACTGGACGAGCCCGCCGCCAGCGGCGGACGGACAGCGGGCGGACGATCCGCCCTGAGGAGACGGGGCTGGAGTCACGCTCCTCAGATGTTTCGGCGATACTGTCCACCGACCTCGAAGAACGCCGCGCTGATCTGACCGAGCGAACACACCCGCACCGCGTCCATCAACGCCGCAAAGGTATTACCACCCGCGATCGCGGCCTTCCGCAGGCGGTCGAGCGCCAGGGCGGCCTCGGCCGTGTGGCCGGCGGTGAACTCCTCAAGGCGGCGTAGCTGTGACTGCTTCTCCTCCTCGGTGGCGCGGGCGAGCTCGAGCTGGTGCGCCGCTTCCTCGTCGTCGTCCGGGCCGAGGAAGGTGTTGACCCCGATGATCGGCAGTGAACCGTCGTGCTTACGCCGTTCGTAGAGCATCGACTCGTCCTGGATGCGACCGCGCTGGTAACCGGTCTCCATCGCACCGAGAACGCCACCACGCTCCGAGATCCGCTCGAACTCGACAAGGACGGCCTCTTCGACGAGATCGGTGAGCTCATCGATCACGAACGAGCCCTGCAGGGGGTTCTCGTTCCCGGCGAGACCCCATTCCCGGTCAATGATCATCTGGATCGCCAGCGCACGCCGGACCGACTGCTCGGTGGGCGTGGTGACCGCCTCGTCATACGCATTGGTATGCAGACTGTTGCAGTTGTCATAGATCGCGCACAGCGCCTGCAGCGTCGTCCGGATGTCGTTGAAGTTCATCTCGCGCGCGTGCAGCGAACGACCCGAGGTCTGCACGTGGTACTTGAGCTTCTGCGAACGCTCCGACGCACCGTAGCGCTCGCGCATGGCCACCGCCCAGATGCGTCTGGCGACCCGGCCGATCACGCTGTACTCGGCGTCCATGCCGTTCGAGAAGAAGAACGAGAGATTCGGGGCGAAGTCGTCGATGTTCATGCCGCGCGCCAGGTACGCCTCAACGTAGGTGAAACCGTTTGCGAGCGTGAAAGCGAGCTGGCTGATCGGGTTCGCCCCGGCCTCCGCGATGTGGTACCCGGAGATCGACACCGAGTAGAAGTTGCGCACCTGGTTGGCTATGAACCATTCCTGCATGTCAGCCATGCAGCGCAGCGCGAACTCGGTCGAGAAGATGCAGGTGTTCTGGCCCTGATCCTCCTTGAGGATGTCCGCCTGCACCGTGCCACGCACGTTCGCCAGCGCCCAGGCGGCAACCTCGGCGGCCTCGGCGGCCCGGGGCTCACGGCCATGCTCCACCCGGAAGAGGTCGAGCCGCTGGTCGACCGCAGTGGTCAGGAACATCGCCAGAACGGCCGGCGCCGGGCCGTTGATCGTCATCGAGACACTGGTCGTCGGCGCGCACAGGTCGAAACCGGCGAACAGCGTCTTCATGTCATCCAGCGTGGCGACCGAGACGCCGGAGGTGCCGATCTTCCCGTAGACGTCGGGCCGGGCACCCGGGTCACGCCCGTAGAGAGTCACCGAATCAAAGGCGGTGCTGAGCCTGGTAGCCGGTGAATCCGCGGAGAGGAGGTGGAAGCGCCGGTTGGTCCGGAACGGATCACCCTCGCCGGCGAACATGCGGGCCGGGGCCTCACCAACCCGCTTGAAGGGAAAGACCCCGGCGGTGAACGGAAACAGCCCCGGCAGGTTCTCTCGCCGGCGGAACCGCACGATCCGGGCGTCGTCGTCTATCACCGGAAGCGCCACCCGGGGCAGTGAGGTTCCGGAGAGGGTGGTGTGTACCAGCGGAGTGCGGATCTCCCGGCCACGCACGGTGTAGACCATCTCGTCGCCGGCGCGCTCGGCACGCAGCGCGGGCCAGGACCCGATCAGGTCCCGCGTCTCGGCGTCGAGGCCCGACTCGGCGGCATCTCGCAGGCTCCGCAGCACCCGAAGATCCGACTCCTCGGACTGCTCCAGCTCCCCCCGCCCGGCGCCGCGATGATGCGTTTCGAGCTCGGCGACAGCGGTGGCCAGGTGCTCGCGACGACGCGCGAGCAACGCCTGTGCCTCCGTGTGGGCGTGGTACCCACGGACAGCATCTGCGATCTCCGCGAGGTAGCGGACCCGGGCCGGTGGAACAACCGTGGTCAGACCGCTGGATACCCGCACCTCGACGGGTTGCAGCGCGCCCTGCTTGCGCTCCAGGCCACGGTCGCCTAGAAGATCGCGCAGGTAGAAGTACAGCGCGGTCACTCCGTCGTCGTTGAAGCGGGCCGCGGATGTGCCGAAGACCGGCATGTCCTCCCACTCGGCGCCGAACTCCTCCCGGTTGCGGACCATCTGACGTGCGACGTCCCGGCGTGCGTCCTCAGCTCCACGCCGCTCGAACTTGTTGACAGCCACCGCGTCCGCGAAGTCGAGCATGTCGATCTTCTCCAGCTGGGATGACGCCCCGTACTCGGGCGTCATGACATACAGCGAGACGTCACAGAAGGGCACGATGGCGGCATCACCCTGACCAATTCCAGGAGTCTCCACGATCACGAGGTCGTAACCCGCTGCCTTGCAGGCGGCGATGACGTCAGCGAGATACTCGGGCAGCTCACCCCCCGCCCGACGGGTCGCCAGCGACCGGAAGAACGTCCGCGACGCATCCCCTGTCGCCGCGTCCTGCTCCGGTTCGTCCGTCGCGGCCATGCCACCGTAGTCCTGCCGCTCGGTCAGTGCGTTCATCCTGATTCGGTCGCCAAGCAGAGCCCCGCCTCCCCGCCTCCGGGTCGGGTCGACCGCGAGAACGGCAATGCGCAGCGAGTCGCCCTGATCGAGCCGGAAGCGTCGCAGCAGCTCATCGGTGAGCGACGACTTGCCAGAGCCGCCGGTACCCGTGATTCCCAGGACGGGTGTCGCACCACGCTGGTCGGCCGCTTCACGCACGGCGGACGCGAGCACGGGGTCCCGGGCTTCCTCAAGCACTGTGATTGCCCGCGCCAACGCTGCATCGCTGCCAGCGCGAAGCTCGGTCACCCTAGGCGCGCCGCCGGCGAGGTCGAGGTCGTTCTCCTGGATGATGCTGTTGACCATGGCGGCGAGCCCGAGCCGCCGGCCGTCCTCCGGGGAGAAGATCCGGGCCACGCCACGCGCGTGCAGCAGATCGATCTCCTCCGGAACGATGACACCGCCACCGCCGCCGTAGACCCGCACGTGCCCGGCGCCCCGCTCGCGCAGCCGCTCGACGAGATAGGTGAAGTACTCGACGTGGCCGCCCTGGTACGAGGAGATCGCGACCGCCTGCGCGTCCTCCTGGATGACCGCCGTCACGATCTCATCGACCCCGCGGTCATGCCCGAGGTGGATCACCTCCGCACCCTGCGTCTGGAGGATGCGCCGCATGATGTTGATCGCGGCGTCATGTCCGTCGAACAGCGCTGCCGCGGTGACAACCCGCACCGGCCCGGTGGGCACATGCAGCCTGGAGATCTCCTGCTCCGCTACGGCGACTGCGGTCATGCGGCACGCTCCCTGGAAGACGTTCGACCACTAGCCGAACTTATCGGCCTTCCGATAGTAGGACATCAAACATTCTCGAGCCACCATAGACGTCCCGGCTGGGTTCGGCACGACGAGCTGGTTGCGGTCCAGGGCCTGGACCTGGGTCTTCGTGCGTCACGAAACGCCAGTTCCGGATGGAGGTGGAAGACCTTCGTCGCCGCTCGGTCGCGACTCCAAGAGGTGAGGCTGGCGGCAGCCTGACCCGTGTAACGACGGTGAGGGTAGGAGCAGCCGTGACCCGGCCGGACTGCCAGACGGCTCGGGTCGATGGGGTTACACCCGCCGGAGTCCAAGACCCCGGTCAGTCGGATTGGCAAGCACGATCCCCGACCGCGCCGACGACCCCACCCCAGCCAAACCCGCCGCTGCTTGACAGAGGAGCTAGAGACACTCCCGCCAGCGGTCGGACGAAGTCGGACACGCCGAGCCTCGACGTCGAGAGGGGATGACCGCTGCCCTATGCTGACCTCTCGGCCGCGCCACAACATCTGGCGCCCAGCGTTACGTAGTGGCGCTATCTGTTGTGATCATTACTGGATGTGACTCGTCAGAATGAACATGTCGATCGAGAGGAACGCGCCATGGTTGACGCGACGTCGACGATGGGAAGCCGTACGCCCAGTGGCGTGGTGCGGCGGGCGCCACGCCATCGTCAGTCCGTGACGAGAGCCTTCACGGTTGGGGGCGCCTACGGCTTCATCATCGCGTCTCTGCATGCCGACGGTTCGCTGGCGGACATCAATCTGATCATGGCGAAGCAGGGATCCACCTTGCGTGGAATGACCGAGACCGTCTCGTCGGCGATCTCGACCGGTCTGGCACACGGAGTGCCGCTGACGACATACGTTCGGCAGTTCGCTGACCTGCGGTTCGAGCCTGCGGGAATGACGGACGATCCGGAGATCCCGCGGGCTCTGTCGATCATCGACTATGTGGTCAGGCGGCTGGCGCTGGATTTCCTGCCGGTGGAGGATCGCACCGCGTTGGGCGTTCTCACGCCGCTGGAACGCGCCGAACTCGCGGCCGGTTCGGCACCTGCGCCGCCCGCGTCGTCGAACACGCCGGAGTCGCCGAGATTCGCGCCCTTCGACATCCCCGTCCAGGTCTCCTACTGAAGCGCGTCGGCCCGACGGGCCGCCTCAGGCCGCGTCGGTAAGCGCACGACATGCTGCTGCCAGGGCACTGTCAATGTCATTACTGATTGTGACGGATGGCAGCATGTCGAAGCTGCACCGCGGAGAGCCCTTGACGATGATCACGGGTTTGCCGTAGGCGAGCGCACAGCCGATCTCGGTCGTGACGCCGTCGCTGCGCCGGCTGAGCGGGTAGGCGAGAAGCAGGCTCGCGCGGGCGATGTCGTCGATGCAGAGTTGGGCCGCGAGCTGGTTGAGGACGATGCCCGCGTCGAACTGACTGCTGGGTCGCGTGAGGGGGTCGAGATCGATCCAGCGAGCGGTGGATTCCAGAGGCGGCGGCATGCGGGCGCGGACGCGCCGGATCTCCTCCCGGTCACGCAGTGTCGCCGCAAGGTAGACACCGTGACGGTTGGCGGAGTCCTCCGCGGGACTGTGCGTCGTCGGCTGCGGGGCGCGCGGTGGTGGCAGGACGGCGACGGTGGCCGGTGCCGGCGGGTTGACGGGTGCGCTGCGGGCCTGCCGGTAGGGAGTGATCGGGCAGTAGGCGTAGGGCGTGTCCTCGGCCAGAGTCGGCAGTCCGATTCGCTGCCGCTCATCGTCGACCTTGCTGATTTCGGCGGTGGGGTAAAGGAAGCATGGGCGATCGTCACGGACGAGGACGAACGTTCCGTACCGCTGCTCCTCGCCGCGCAGGGAACGGTCCCGGTCGGTCAGAAGCGCCAGATGCCGAGGGTCTGCTCCGCGATGTTCCCAGGCGTCCGCCATGTCATGGAGAAGATCGCGACGGGTCTCGGCCTCGGTGTCGGAGTGTTGGAGGAGCAGCCAGGCGGCGTCGCGGGCCGCAGGGTGGCTTGGAGGCGGCCAGCCCCATCGGCTCAGTGTCTCGAGGACCTGCGCGGTCGCGGAGGTGGAAACAGCTGCGTAGGCGGCGAGTTCGGGTGTGCTGGCGGTGAGGTGCGCGGCCCTGCTCGGGAACAGCGTCAGGGGCAGAGGCCAGTCGGGGTAGTTCAGGGCCGCGGCGACCTGGGATTCGAGCTGGGAGTCGGTGGCGAGCCGGGTCAGGACGGCGAGGAGCGCGTGCTGTTCCTGCTCGGCGAGCGTGATGAGGTCAGCCCACGCGGTGATGTCGGGTGTTGTCATGAGCTGGCCTCCTGGTCGCCGAGAAGCTGGCGGGCGCAGACGAGGTCGACCTTCCCCGCCGGGGTTCGGGGTATGGCGGCAACGACCCGGACCACCCGTGGGATCTTGTAGCCGGCGAGGTCGCCGCGGATGTCGCCGAGCACCTGCGCGAGTCTGCCGCCAGCGCGGAGCTGCAGGACGCAGCCGACGGCGCTGCCGAGCCGCGTGTCGGGAACGGCGAGGACAGCGGCGTCAGCGACATGGGGATGAGCGAGGAGCGCGGCAGCGACCTCGGGGGCGTAGACCTTCTCGCCGCCGGTGTTGATGCAGTCCTGCCCACGGCCGAGCAGCTCGATCTTCCGGGACGGCAGAAGTCGGACGAGATCTCCGGACAGGAGGTAGGTGCGTCCGTCATCGGAGTGGACATAGCGGTCGGCCGGAAGGGCGCCCTGAGGGTGAATACCGGCTGGGAGCGGTTCGTGGACGGCCACACGGCCGATTTCGCCGACGCGGGTCGGTGTTCCATCCGCGCCGAAGACCTGGGCGTGGCGGCCGAGGTCGAAGTGCCCGGTTGCAGGCACCTGCCCGGAGCGGGCAAGGGACGATCCCAGGCCGGTGGCCTCGGTGGCGCCGAAGGTCTCGACCAGTCGCAGATGCGGAACCAGGGCGAGGAGTTCGGTTTTGGCTTCGGTGGTCCAGGGCGCACCCGAGGAGGTGACGGTGCGCAAGGTCGATAGGTCGACTTCAGAGCGTGTGCGGATGATGTCGATGAGGGGGCGCGCGTAGGCGTCGCCGACGATGGCCAGAGTGTCAGCGCGGTGCCGTATGACCGCGTCGAGCACTCCGGCGGGATCGTAGGAGGCCCCGGGCACGGTGATGACCATCCCGCCGGCGCACAGCGCGCCCAGTGCCCGGGTCAGACCCGAGCCGTGGCTCAGGGGGCTGGCGACGACGATACGAGCGTCGGCCAGAGCCAAGGTGGTCCGCGCCGGAGAACGGGTCAGGTCATGGCGGGCCCAGGGGTTGTGGGCGTTGAGATTGGTGAGGATGTCGACGACACGCCAGGCCACGGCCTGGGGAGTCCCGGTGGTTCCACCCGTACATTTGATCATGATGTGCTCGGTTGATTCATCCCGCGGCGGCACCGAGGAGAGGCGCTCAGCTGCGCTGGCCACGAGCAGTAGGTGGGCGCCAAGCGGCCGGATCTGTGTTGCCTCGCGGAGACGGTCGCTGGCGTGGAGCGCGGCGATGTGAGAGCCGGAGTCCGGGTCGGAGATCGTCGCGGCGGGTCGCAGGAGGCGGAGCAGCTGGTCGAGTTCACGGGAGCGGTGACGCGGGTTGAGCTGTGCGGGTGTCGCACCAAGACGCAGAACGGCAGCGAGGCTGACGAGATGCTCAGGGACGTTGGGCAGGCAGAGAGCGACGACCTGGCCGGGTGCCACTCCTCGCAGGCGCAGGTCGTCCGCGACGGCCGCTGCCGCGGTGTCGAACTCCGCCCAGGTCCACGCCAGGTCGCGGTGGACCAGCGCAGTCGTGTGGGGCTGCAGTGTCGCAATGTGCTGCCAGAGGGCCGTGAGGGTCCATGGGGTCGTCATGACATCTGCCTGGCCGTGACGGGCGCAAGGTCGTCGACGGTGCGGCGGATGAGATCGGTGTGCGGGGCGGCTTCCCAGTCCCAGGCGCCCTCCTCCAGCCGCGGGTCGAGCGTGGCGACGACGTGCCGCAGCCGAATGCGTGGCTGCGTGTCGGTGGGGACCGGGTAGACGGCCAGCGCACCGCTCTGATCACGAACGGTGATGTAGGAGTTGGTCGGGTCGGTGGGAAGGTCTGCGAGGGAGGCGATGGGGTAGCCGGTGAGCCGGTCCGCCAGCCAGCCGTGCAGATCCGCCGTGGTGGGCAGGAGATGGAGGTGCCCATGTTCGATCCGGCGCTGCCCGGCGGCGTTCAGGCCGTACTCGAAGCCGAGCACCGGCCTGTCGTACCGCTCGGCGAGCCGCACAGCCATCTCGCGCATCAGTGTGTCGACGCCGGCTCGGGCGTCCCGATCGAGACCTCCGAGAGACAGGACATGGGATCTGGGGACGAGGAGCAGGTAGCCGGCCGTATAGGCCCCGATGGTCGGGATCGCGCAGGCATGCGCATTCGCCGCGAGGACGCGAGGTTGCGCCCTGGCCAGATGCCGCTGCAACGCGCAGTCGATCACGGCCAGGTCGAGAGCGGCGCAGAGGTCACAGATCGACGGCATGGGCAGTCGCCTCCGGCGGACTGGGACGGATCAGATCAAGACGGACGGGGCGCTCGGGCGCGGCAAGGCGGGCGGCGCAGTAGGCGTGGAGCTTCTCCGTGGTGAGCGTCGGGGCCCGTGTCTGGACCTCGGAGATCAGCCGGTGGCCGTAGACGGTGTCGGGGACTGCGGACACCGTGCAGTAGTCGATCGCGGGGTGCGCGGCGAGTACTGCGTGGACGTGTTCGAGGGCGACGTTGACACCGCCGACGATGGCCCGTCCGGACACGGCGACGGAGGCGAGATGCAGCCGCCCTGTGCTGTCGACATGGCCCTGGTCACCGACGGTGTGCCAGGCGCCGGGTGGTGGGCATCCCTCGGGGAGGAAATGGCTGGCGAGCCCCACGCCGCTGCGCGCCTCGACCGTGCCGACGGTCCCCGCCGGGGCCGGTGCACCGTCCGGTCCGCAGATCCGAATCTCGGCCCCGTTGATCGGGACGCCGCCTGCGGCGTCACCGATGCGGAGTGTGCCGTCGTACCCGGCGGAACCGTAGTACTCCGCGATCCGCTCGGCGCCGAACACGGCGAGAAGACGGGCACGGAGATCGGGCGGACAGGGCTGGGACGAATACACCAGCCTGTCCACCGAAGCGGCGGCCTGGGCGACCACGGTCTCGCCGACGTCGTCGAACAGCCGACGTAACTGGGTGGGGACCAGGAAGATCCAGCTCGGCCGATGCCGGTCCGCATACGTGGCCCAGACTTCGGGGGTGAAGACCGGGCAGATCACAACGGTGCCACCGAGCAGAATCTGCCGCACGGCGAACTCGAACGGACCGTTGAGGTGTAACGGAGAACTGATCAACGCGCAGCCGTCGGGCCGCATGCCGAGCGCGAGCGCCTTCCGTGGGACGCTCGGCGGCTCCCCGTGGGTGACCAGGAGACGGTAACGACCTTCGTCGATGCCGAGGACAGCCTTCCACGGCTCGCATCCGGCGCCCGGGGTACGCGGCAAAGTGCGCGCCAGCTCCGAGGCACCGTGGGCCGGCAGTGGCAGGGGGATTCCCCCGGCCAGCCAGGTCGCGAACACGTCGACGAGGAAGTCGGCATCCGATCTGGCTGTGAGGGGACGCAGCCGACGGCAGCAGTGATCGAGATTCCGGGACCTGTCGCGAGCCCGCTGGTGCAGTTCGTTGAAGGTAAGCGGGCCTGCGGAGTCGATCATCGCCGGAGCGTCGCGGCGATCAGCCGCGAGGCGATCGAGAACAGCGGCAAGCTCGTGCCGCCATGGCCGCGTGCCGCTCACGCGCTTCCGCCTGCGGGGCCGGCGGGGACCGATGGCGGCGTCCAGGTGGATGCGGCGACGCGCTGGAGATCGTCGGTGAGCCATCCGCCGCGCAGGCCCCGTTCGACGGCACCGGGCCGCCGGTCGGCCACCGGCAAACTGATCCAGCACCGCAGCAGATGCCGCGCCAGCCGCGGATCGGAATCCGTGTAGGCCGTGCGGGAGTGCAGGACGCAGTGATTGTGCACGATCTGGAGATCACCGGGCTGGAGTTCCATGTCGCAGGCCAGGCGGTCCGCGACCTCGTCCAGGAGGTCGAACGCGGCAAGCGCCCGCGACGACAGGGGTGCGCCGGTTATCTTCTGCGTCTCCAGCAGCGTGTGCCGCACGAAGCGAGTACTAAATTGCTCGCGGTGCAGGCAGAAGATCGTTGAGATGAACGTCGGTGGGCCGCCAGGGATGTTCCCCCCGGCCATATGGAAGTGAAATGGCTGGTAGAGCTCGGCGACGAGGTCCGGTGCATCCGCCAGCATCGCGTTGTGCACGGCCGCGGCGGAGGCCACGCGGCTCAAACCACCCCGGTCGGCGGCACGCAAGCACAGCAGAAGGGCCGCGTCGGCACCGTCGGTGTGGAACCACAGTCGCTCAGCTGTCTGGTGTCCCCGCACCCGACCGTCACCGAGAGTGTGACCGGCGCGAACGTGGCGGATGAGCTGCCCGTCACGGCTCTGCGTCGCGATTCGTCCCAGCTGAGCGGCCACTCCGCGGATCAGTACGAGGCTTTCGTGTTCACTGAGCTCGTCGACCGGAAGGCCTCGGAGCACGGCAAACCCGGGCCCGTTGGTGACGGCTGCAGACAACGCGCCTAGGTGCGTGTTCAGCTGCGACAGAGAGAAATCTTCGCCAGTCAGGTCGCGGTCACGGAAAACGTCCCTGGCTGCCAGCCGTGCACTGGCAGCGCGCACTTCCGCAACCAGATCAGCACGATGGCCGTCATCGATCCGGTGAAGATAGATCTCTGGACGCAGATCCCGACCGATCCAGATCGGCGCATGGTCGATAGAAAGCTCTACAGGGGAGAAAATCGGGTCCGTGGGATTCGCCATTGGAGCCCTCCGGATTGAAGGAACTGACAGTTTTCGATAGATATCTAGCGGTGCGCCTCGGCGGTGATCGCGTCGCCCGCGATCCAGCCGGTTTCGGCGGCGCCGATGATTCCTCCGGTCAGTCCGGGCCCATCGCCCACGAGATACAGTCCTGGATGGCCAGGGGCTGACATGTCGTCATTGACGGTGAAACGGGAAGCCCAACGCTCTACCGCCGGCCCGTAAAGGACATTCTCCGGATTGAGGATTTCAGGGCACATGGTGGAGAGCCGGTGAAGGTATGACTGCAGGACATGAACTATTTCGGCCGGGAATTCGGTGGTGAAGTCGCCGGGAGTAGCTCCGGGGAGGCTCGGCGAAAAACCGCGTACCGCCCGGCCGGCGGCCACGTCCTCGTTCGAGAGGAAATCGCCGAGACGTTGGCTCATCAGACCGCCGTAGCGGCTGTTGATCCCGGTCACGAGCCCTCGGACATCCGCTACGCTGAGGGGAAGCCTGCGCCCGGCCGTAGCGATGATGGCACTGTTCGAACGGTTCTCGGCGTGGGTGGAGGTCGCATGCCCGCCCACGAGCAGCAGGCCGTGATAGTCGGCAGGGACCACATTGCCGCCGTAGCACACGCAATGGGTCCGCGCCTCCACCCCGTCGGGTCCGCTCCAGATGACTTTGGGATCAGTAGCGACCTTCAGGAGAGGTGCGAGAAATTCCTTCGCCCCCTCCAATCGAAAACCGATCTTCGGTCGTGCCGGGTCGCGGCGCAGGTCGAGGGCGCGGCCAACCTCCCCGAGCCACGATGCTCCTACTTTCCCGGGGGCCAGGACAACGTTGACCGCATGGACCCGCTTGAAAACTGGGCCGTCCAGCTCCAGCTCCCACCGGAAATCGCGACGTCCCGACGGGCGAAGGTCCAGACAGGTCGTACGGCAGGCGATAGTAGAATTCCCAGACAGGCGAATTCTCAGCCGCTTGAGCATCCGTGGAAGCTGGTCGGTTCCTACGTGTCGGACCGGATAGTGAACATACTCCAGGCCGGCGGTCTCGGCTAGTTCCTCCAAACCTTTTGCGGCCTCCGCGTCGGAGCCGTGAAGGTCTGCCCGTTCACCGGAGCGAAGAATCTCATCGATCGCGTGCTGACGCTTCGAGACGAGAGCTGGGGGAAATCTGTGACTGACGGTGCTTCCGATCCGCGGAGACAGGCACAGTTTTCCATCGGAGAACAGGCCGGCGCCCCCGAAACCCCTGGTCACGACATCACGTCGATCTCCCGACCGCATGACGCTAACGCGATCGTCCACATCGTCCCCTCCGTCGAGGAGGAGAAGTCCTGGCGCGGGCACGTCACTTCGGTGCGCCGCCATTAATCCGCCGGGGCCTGCTCCCACCACGACGGTATGGAACTCGCGCTCATTCATCGCGATTATTAATCCTTTCGGAAGGCTGCGCTATGGATCCCCAGGGCGATCAATAGGTTCGCTTGGTTCGAGTGAACTGGCGGTGCGCGGGTCGCGTTGGTCGGCACGCCGAGCACCGTCCCCGCGAACATGTCGACGAAGTCCCGGCGCAGCAACGGCTCGCCACCGGACAGGAACACCCGAGGCATCCCGGCCAGGTTGTCCCGCATCCGCTCCAGCGCGCCCAGCGAGGGGTCCGGCTCCTGAAGTGTATCGGAGCAGAACGAGCAGTCGAAATTGCATTTCTTCGTGACCTGAAGAATCACCGACAACGGGCCTGTAGCCGCGGTCGCGACCGCGTCCAGATCCATCGGGGCCCTCAGCTGGAAATGGTGCCCGTCGGTGAAGGCGACAGGCTCGGCGGCACGTGTGTAGATCTCATCACGGCCGGGCGTCGTCGCGGTATCCGCAGCTGGCGGGGGCAGAGAAGTGGCGATCATCAGGTCCTCCTCGATGTAGGGCCTCGACGACCGATCCAGCCGACCGCCGCCATCGTGACGGCAAGCTGACGCGCCGACGCTGAACGTCGTCAGCTTTCCAACCGACCGCACGCCCGTCATTCCCCGTGAAACGAACATCCGCTTCGGGTCCGTACAGCGCCGCTGACCTGCGGCGACGGCAGCGGCGTGGCGTACTTCTTCGGCTCGAACCCGCTGATTCGTTCGGCTGACTCCGCTCAGGTCAGAGCGCGCCGCGGTCCCGCCGTGTTACAGCAGCGGAAGACAGCCCCGCATTCGCACGTTCCGGCCCCACTTACCCGTTCAACCAGTTGAGGAGCCGGCATCCGGAGGCAGCAAGTTCTCCACCGCCAGGGCCAGGCGTTGCACGATCGCGGCACGCTCCTGTCCGGTCGCGTCGGCCAGCCAGCCAATCAGCAGGCCCTCCAGCAGCAGATGCAGCCCAACCTCACGGGTGCGCACCTCGGCGTGCCAGGCTAGTGCGTCCTCCAGGATCTGCACGTCCTCCGGGGGCAACGGGGTACGCATCCGCACACCGAGTTTGCGCGGCTGGTTGACCTGCGCGATCAGCTCCGTCGCCCGCGCTGGCGTGATGCCTGGTTCGCCGGTAATCGTCAGGGTGCGCAGCCAGTCCTCGGCCAGCTCCCGCGGCGACGGCCGGGGCACTACCGGTCGAACCCCGACCGGCCAGACCCACAGCCCGCCGCCATCCTCGACACCGGTCACCACACCGAACCCGGCGGCGGCCAGGACATGCCGGTAGCGCTGTTCCTCAACAGGACGGTCGAGAACGTCGTCGGTGACGCAGCGCACGCGAAGCGCCTCGTGCTTCTCCTGGGATTCGACGATGAACCCGCCGTGCCGCTCGCCGTGTTCGGCACACTCAGCGGCGCGCAACGCGTCCCGGATCGCCTCGGCATACTTTTCCCGCGTGACGCCCGGCGGGCGGGTTTCATCGCCGGCGGAGGGACCGTGGTGCTCGGGCTTGGTCCTTCGCCGCCAACGCATGATTCACGGTAAGGCCGACGATCTACGACCGTCGACCACTCTTCTCACCCGGCTACAGCAATCTTGGCGGAGGCAGCCAAAGGGGTGCCCGCCCTGTGGTCGGATGGGATGCATGACCGGCGACCGCGAGGCCGCCTTGTCCGAGCCAAACCAGGATTACAGTCGTCGCTGTCGCGCTGCCCCTGTTGGCCAGATGACCTGGACGGAGCGTTCGTTCTCCTGGGCGTGAGCGACGACGGCGGCTGTGCCGCCTTGGTCCGCGGCAGCCTGGCCGTCCCAGACCGCCATGAGCAGATCGACGGTGTCGAGGAGCGCCTCGTTCGCAGCCTCGTACGCTGACCGATCGGAGACCTCGTGCGGCAGGACCCGCACGGTGGCAGCCCGACGGACGAGGTCGTCGAACAGATGGGCGTGGTCGGGTTTGACCTTCCTCGCGCGGTAGTCGGCGGCAGGGATGATCACTTCGAGTGTGCCACCGATTTCCAGGACGACGTCGGCGAAGATGCTGTCGGCGCCGGCCGCGATGCAGCTGACGCCGGTCAGGTCTGGCGCGTACGGCATGAGAGCCGCAGTGAGAGCGGCCCGGACGAGGGGGACGGTCGCGGGAGTGAGGTCCATGTGGCCGGTGACACCGATGCGGGTCAAGTCCTGACCTTCCTCACGTCTCATATCCTGGCCGCCGTCTGTTCGGCACGAAGCATGGGTTTGATCCTCCCGCACAGCTCGGCGATCGGGCGGGCGGATGTTCTGGTTTCGGCATGTTGATAGAACTGGCCTAGTTTGACCCGGACGCGGCTGGACCGGGTCTGCTCGACCGTTGTCACGGCGGCGTGGCCCAACCGTGCCGCCTCGTCGAACTCGCCCTGCACCAGCCTGATCTCGGCGTGCCCGAGCTGATCAAGAGCGGTACTGCGGACGCTGCCGACGCCCCGAGCTCGGACGGCCTGGCTCAACCAGGTGGCTGCTTCGTCGGCATACTCGGGCGCTTGGTGCGCGATGTCGAGGAGACGACCCCCGGTGACGCCGGCCAGTTCCGCCTGGTCGAAGTAAGAGATCCAGTGCGGTTCAACGGCCGGGTCGACGTCGCGGAAGGCGTCCTGCGCCCGGCCTGTCGCGCGCCGGAAGGCGAAGAGCCGACCTTGCTGGGCGTAGGCCCATGCCTCACGCGTGAACAGCATCGCACGTACCGCCGGGGTCGCCCGAGGGCCGGCGACGTCCTGCGCGAGGCGGACGAGCTCAAGTCCTTCGGTCGTCCGGCCGAGATAGAACTGCTGCCGGGCCATGCCAGCGAGGATGTTCGCGCAGAACGCGGGATCGTCAGCGGCCTTGGCTGATCGAAGAGCGATCAGGTAGTAGCGCTGCGCTATCCCTCCCTGTCCCGAGTCCCAGGACATCGTCGCGGCGGTCTCAGCAAGATCGGCCATCACGCCGTGCAGCCGCCGGGTCAGATTCTGCGGATGCGAGAAGTCGCGAAGCTCATCCGCGATCTCAGCGAGCTGACCCACGACCGCCTTCCTTCGAAGGCCACCGCCGAACTGGTTGTCCCAGGCTCGGAAGGTTCGCGCGGCCAGCTCAATCTGCTCGATCTCCTCATCGCCGACACCAGCGGTGTGACGCTGCCCGGCGGGTGGCTCGATGGCATTCAGCCAGCGCTCCGCCCCCTCAAGAAGAGCAGCGCCGACGATCACGTCCGCCATCGCGCGAGCCGCCTCGCGGCGATCAAGGGAGAGATCATCCCTGGTGATCATATCCACCGCCTCTGTCGTCGGTACCGTCTCCCACGTCATGGGACCTGTCGTTTCCCCGGAAAGGCGGCCTACGGGACTCGTGCACAGTTCCACCAGCAATCGAGTTCCCCGGGCGGCGGCGGTTTCCGCCATGGCGCCGGCATCGGTCCTGTCGCTCTGTTGCCTCGTCTGTCCCGACAGTTCTACCGGCCGCGGCCGTGCGGTTTTCGACGTCTTGTCAATGAGGAGCAGGTCGGCGGGGTTGAAATGCTCGCGGTCGTCGAGGTCTATCAAACCGTGGATGCTGGTGTCGTAAACCTCGGCGAGCAGGGCGAGGAGCTGAGGGGTCGGCCGGCGGCGGTTGCTCGGCAGCGGCCAGTTCTCCAGTTCCGACAGCTTCGGTGCGGTCATGGGGGCAGCGCCGTCCGGGTCGAGGCCGGCACGGGCGGCGTGGGCGTTGATGCGGTTCACGGCCTGCGTCTGGGTCCAGCCGCGGGCATGGCGATGGGCAGCTCGGGGCCGCAACTTGTATCGGCGGGCGAACTCGACCGCGATCTCGTCGTGGGACATGCCGACCGCGCGCATCCGCTCCCGCAGCTCGTCCTGCTCCGTTCGCTGGCTCGCCCTAGTCATGACAACGCCCTCCAATCCTCTCCGGATCCGACTGGCTGATCGCCCAGTTGCCCGCGACGCGGACGATTCTCGCGATGATCGTTATGTCGCGGACTGGGCGAGCAGGGCGAGAATCTGAGGGTAGGTCGGCGGGAGTTGTTCGGCTGCGGCCAGTTTTCCAGCTCCGACAACCGCGGACCTGCTCTTGGGTCCTGCCTTGCGGGACCCGATTGGTCGCTCGGGGCCGCAGCTGGCAGCGGCGGGCGCACTCAACGGCGATCTCGCCGTGCGACATGCCGACCGCGCGCATCGGCGCCCGCAGCTTATCGTGCTCCATCCGCCGGCCGAGCTTGCTCATGAAGCCACCGCACATCCTCTCCGGACATGAATGCTGCTCGCTGCGCCGTCTACCCGTAGCGTGATTCCATATCAGGGTAGTCAACCGGTTACGGTTCACGCAGCCCGGGTGTTCGCCTCAGAGACATCTGGGACATACAGGCACGCCTTCCAGGCGTAAGAGCCCGGAGAGGACAGTAACGGGAATTCCTGCCTGCCCGTCGTCTGCGGGCTGGTTCGCCTGGCGATCAGTCCTTGCGCCCGACTCCGCACATCCCGAACGGCGCGAGTGGGTCCTCCGGCGCAGGAGCGTTTCGCCAGCATGCTGGGGGCACGATGCCGGGTTCGACGACGTCGAGGCCGTCGAAGAATCCGGCGATCTCCCGTGGCGTGCGGTACCGGTATCCGTGGCGTTCGGACAGCGCTTCGAGCTCTGTGATCTGTTCGTTCTCCGGGTCGACCGTGCCGTCGTCCAGGACGAGGTAGCTGCCCGGCGCCAGGGCATCCAGGAGTGTCCGGGTGATGGCGTACGCCTCGTCGAGGACGACCAGACCCATGACCGCCGTCAGGATCAGGCCCACGGGTTCGGCGAGGTCGAGGGTCTCGGCCGCGCGTCCGAGGATCACCTTCGGCTCGTGGACGTTGGCATCGACGGTGACGGTCACGCCCCCGGGCCCTCCGATGAGCAGCGCGCGGGCGTGAGCTAGGACGAGCGGATCGTTGTCGACGTAGACAATGCGTGACTGTGGTGCCACCCGTTGGGCGATCTGGTGGGTGGCGTGCTCGACGGGCAGGCCGAGCCCGATGTCGAGGAACTGCCGCACGCCCGCGTCGACGGCCAGGTAGGTGACCGCGCGGACCAGGAACTGCCTGGACGCATGGGTCGCCTCCGCGATGTTCGGGACGATCGAGGTGAGGGCGGCGGCGTGCTCCCGGTCGACCGGGAAGTGGTCCTTGCCCCCGAGGAAGTAGTTCCGCACCCTGGCCGGGTGGGGGCGGGTGGTGTCGAAGGTGGGCGGCGGGTATGCGGCCATCGGTGAGCTCCCGAACGTATGTCAGGTTCGTGGGTGGCGGTCTGCGGCGCCGCGCCCTGCGCGACGCGGCCGTGTCCAGCGGTCAGGTCCCGGTGTCTGGCTTGACGGCGGTCAGGTAGACGATCGGGGTGGTCAGCACGAGGGGGCGGCGGCGCGCGGTTACGCGCCACGCGTCGGCGTAGCGGCGGGCGAAGGCGGCACCCAGGGCGCGGTTGATCGCCTGGTAGACGGACTCGCCGGCCGGGCCCGGGGCGTGTAGTGCCGCCTCAGCGGCGGCCACATTCGTGATCCTGGTGGTGACGGTGTCGGTGATGTGCTCGATGTGGACGAGGCCGGCGAGGCGGGCGTTACCGACCGCGGCGGGCACGGTGAAGGCGTGGGCTGCGGGCTGGACGTCTGTCAGGACCTTCATGACCTGGGCGAGGTCGTGCCGGTTCAGTCCGTCGAGGTCGGTCGGGCTTCGCTGGCCGAGCAGCGGTTCGCAGATCGACAGCCGTCCGCCTGGTCGCAGGACGCGGGCGATGTCGATCAGCATGCGGCGGGGATGGCCGAGCGGCGCCAGGACGGTGCGGCCGATCACGGCGTCGGCGCTGGCGTCGAGGAGAGGTAGATCGGTGAGGTCCCACACGGATCCCCACCGATAGCGGGTTTCCGGAGTTGGCCGGATCAGGGCCAGAGCTGAGGCGGTCGGGGCGACGGCGGTGACGCTGCCCCCGGGGCAGACCGCCGTCAGCGCGCCCGTCATCAGCCCTGGGGTCGGGCTGAGCGCGACCAGGTCCTGTCCGGGCCGGGCGCTGGCACCAGCGAGGACGACGGTCTCGCCGGCGCAGGGTCGGCGGTGACGGGGGTTGGGCTGATCGAAGTGGCGGGCGATGAGCAGGTCCGACTCGGTCCACTCGCCGGTACGGAGGGCGCTCCGGCTCGTGTCCGTCGTCCCGGACAGGTGCTGCGAAGCCACGGCCACTCCTGGTGTTGAGGCGGTACCTACCTCCCGCGGGCAGGCAAACAAACAGAATGATCAGCTGGATTAATCGCCGTGTCGTTCCCCGCGGAGGGAACGTTCTGTTCGCCTGGTGGCCACCGGCCTGAGCTGCGTGAACGCCGTGATGCGGCGCCCGTTGTTCGTCGCCGAGGGCGGCAGACCGTCGGCTCCAGACCCCGCGATCATCGCGGCGACGTCGACCTGCTGGCATGCCTCGTCCAGGTCCAGTCCCTGGTCAGCTGCGTGGTCATAGGCGTCCAGCGCCGCGCAGAGGTCAATCCAGGCCGGGCCCGCGGGGTCAATGGGCGGGATGAAGGCGGCGAGCACGTCTGCCAGCTCGGTGGGCGGGAGGAGATCGCGCATCCGGGCGAGCAGGACGACCGGTCGGAGCATGGGTGGGACCGTGCGCGGGGGTGTCATGGGCGTCGGCTTCGGCGTCGAGGGGTGAAGGCGGCGGGCTGGCTCGGCTGCCGGGTCACGTGACGCTTCCCCTCCAGAGACGGGGTGGTGCGTCCCAGGGGGTAGGTCCGCGGGCAGCGAGGTTGGAGCCCAGTAGAAAAGAATGATCATGGGATGTCAGGGCAGGACGGGCCAGTCCGGGCTGGCCCAGCCGATCTCGGTGTAGGGCGTGATGGTGAGGAGCACCGGAAGGGCCTGGGCGTCCCAGGTGGCCATCCGCTCAGGGGGTCTACCGGGAGAGGCCCACTGACGCCAGGCGCTTTGGGCGGGTTCGCCGTTCCACACGCCGACGCTGAAGACCAGGCGAACCGTGTCGCGTTCGGTGGTTCTGTGCGCGCTGACGTGGGCAAGCAGGAGATCGCGTTCGGCGATCTCGATCCCCAGATCCCTCCCGGCGAAGGCGACGACATGGCGTTGGGGTGAGACGTCGAAGCGCAGCTCGGTCGCGGGCAGGCCCCACCGGCCGTTCGCCGCCTGCTGTAGCAGGATCCGTCCCGTCTGGTCGATCAGGAGCAGGTGCGCGGTGACCGCGATCGGCACGGAGCGTGCGGAGTGTGGGGGCCTGGCGGCGGTCGGTGCCGGGCCGGTCCCGGGCCTGCCGCTGCGTGGCCCGGCCGCCCGACTGGCTGCCGCTGGGTGGATGCGCGGACCGCTGGGGTCGGCAGGGTGCGTCGGTGGATCGGCGACCGCACCGGATCGGGGTGTGCCCCGAGGCGTGTCAGACGGGGCCATGATCGTCCTGTGTGTGGCACGGCGCGGTGGCACGGACGTGGGCGACCGCGCGGGTGAGGGCCGAGATGAGGGCGTCGATCTCATCGAGGGTGAGGGCTTCGTTGTCCGCGTCGTCGGCACCCAGCCCGATGGCGATCATGGGCTGGTGGGTGGTCGTGGCGGTGACGTACTGCTCGATCGCGACCTGGATCGCGGTGGTGTCCCGCAGGCCGGGGATCTGTGGCAGGTCGATGACCGTGAACGCGGAGATGTGGTAGTCGCCGGGGCCGGCGGGTTCGGTGACCAGGTGGCCGGCGGGCTGCGCGCACCACGGTGGGCAGGAACGCTCGGCGGGGCGGGTCATGCTGTGCCGCCTGCTCCGGGACGGTGGGGGTGGCTGCTGGTGCGGAGGTGGGTCCCGTCGTCGAGGTTGCGCAGGCCATCGCGTACTCGTTGCAGCAGCGCCAGGTCGAACACGACCGGGTCCTGTGCCGTCTCGGTGAGGCCGGGGGATGTCGCGCGCCGAGGGAGATCCCCCGCGGCGGTGTCCCGCGGCACCTGGGCGGATGGGGTTGTGTGCGGCAGGCTTGCCCAGGTCACCTTGCCTTTCGGCCGGTAGCCGGCGGCGGTGCGGACCCGGGCCTGGTAGTGGCCGCTGTGCCCGCTCAGGGCGGTGACCAGGTGCAGGCCGCGGCCGTCCTCGGCGTCGGGCCCGGCGGCTCGGCGGGTCGGGCGGCCAGTGCCTGCGTCCCACACCTCGACGATCAGGTCCTGGGGGCTGTAGGTCAGGCGCATCGCGATGCGGGAGGTCAGGTCGTCGTCCCCGCTGTGGCGTGCGTGCTGGCTGGCGGCAAGCGCGTTCGTGACCAGCTCGGAGGTCACGAGGGCGGCCGTGTCGGTCAGGCTGTCGAGGCCCCAGTGGTGGAGTTGGGTTGTCACGTGGCGGCGGGCATCGGAGGCGGACCGCGGGGCGGCGGGGTAATGCCAGATGCGGTGCGGCAGCAGCTGGTCGGGCGGTTCGACGGGGGCGGATGGGGTGGCAGCGGTGGTGGTCACGGGGTTCTCCCGGCAGAGGGTCGCGAGCCTGGTCGCGCCCTCACGTAGCGGGGGCGTAGACGGGGATGGGTCAGGGGCGGTCTCGTGGACGAGCGCGAGGTTGTGCTCGGCGAGTACCGCCGTGCCGCACGGCCAGGCGCCTCCGCAGCCCGCGCACACGCCATCGCGCTGAACGTGAACATCCAGGAGATCGACGGCGGTGCGACGAAGCCGCTCGAACGCGACGCCCGCATGGTAGGGCGCTTGTTCGCCTACGCGGCGGCCGGCCTGCCGTTCGCCGGTGATCACCGGATCGGTATGGGCGTCGGCGACGATGCCCCGTGGGCCGGGGCACCACTGGGGCCAGATTCGGGTAGGGACCGGTTGTCCGGCGACGGGCGGAGAGTCGTGGCCATGCAGATTCACCTCGGGTTGTGAACGGGAGCGCGAACAGGGTTGGCGAGATCAGCGGGGTGTGGCTGTTGCGGTGAGGTCAGCGCCGTCGGCCGCGGTGCCGGCGGCGCCGGCGAGCGCGCTGAGGGTGGCGTTCAACGCCGCATCGGTGCCGCGGCGGCGTAGCTCGCGCGTCAGCACATCGAGAGCGGCCAGCGCCGGCAAGGGATCGGTCCGGAGCGCGGCGGCGACGGGTGCGAACGGCAGCGCGGCGGGCAGCGTCAGAGCGGTGACGGCCGTGTCGAAGACGGTGGCCGCCCAGACCGTGAGGACGGCAGACAGCCAGCCTCTCCACTGGTCCCGGCAGGCCGCCAGCCGGCCGGAGAGCCAGGCTTCGAGACCTTCGACAAGATCCGCCCGAATGTGCGGCGCAGCACCGACAGCCAGCAGATGCAGGTGACCGAGCAGCGTCCCGGTGTCCGCAGGTTCCCCCTCGGGCCCGAGCGAGGGTGCTATCAGCATCGGCGCCGGCGAACCGTCGGGATACAGCACGTGGCCGGGAGAGAGGTTCCCGAAGGCGAGTCCGGCGCTGGGGTAGGCCGCGGGATCCCACTGGGCGGCCAGCCGACCCAGCCGCATCGACAGGCTGCCCGCGAGCGCCCGCAGCTCCCCGACCTCCCCCGCCGGCGCCCGGTCGGCGTGGAAGTGATCCGTCGTGTGCTCCAGCGCCGCGGTGACCATCCGGGGCAGGCCGCGGGCCTGGGCCGGTGCCGCGGCCTGCCGCAGCTGTCGCGCCGGATCGCGGTGCAGTTCGCTCAGGTCGTCCATCAACGTGGCCAGCAGCTCGGTCAGCATCGCCGGCTGGGCCTGCACGCGGGCGGCCAGGCTCGGCCCCCCCACCCAGGGGGTGAACAGCACCCCGCCGGCCAGGGCGGTCGGGGCGGCCACCCGCAGCCCGCTGTGCGCGGCCAGCGCGGTGAGCTGCTCTGCCTGCGCCTGCGCCTGGTCCGCGCACCCGCGGTCATCCGCACGCACTGCGGCGAGATCACCGTGGTCGCCACGGACGACACGCGACAGCGCACCCCCAGGTCGCACCGCCGCGCACACCACGGACCCCCCGACCTGGACCCGACTGGCGAACGTGGTGCCCGCCGTGAACAGCGGCCCGACGTCCACCCGAAACTGCGGCCACAGTTCCGCGGTCGCGGACACGATCCGCCGTTGCGTGTCCGCGACCAGCCACCGCACATCCGCCTCCGGCCAGCAGGCCGGGCAGCCGGGCGGCTGGCTCACCGCTCCTGCTCCCCGCTCCACGGCAGGACGCAGTCGTCGCCCCTCGCACCGCCCGGACCTGCAGGCCCACCCACGGCGAAGCCCGTCGCGCCCGTCATGGATGCGCCTGCGACCAGCCGGCTACTCCGTAGTGGCCTCTGGCCGGTCGGCACCGCCGGCTCCATCCGGTCGGTGCAGGTGGCGCTGGGTCCGGGGGGATGGTCGCGGAGTGTGGCGTCGGCGATCCACATCATGGGAACGGCCCTCACTGACGGTAGGTGAAGCGGAACCGTTCCACCATCGCCCCAGCCATGCCGCCGGTCATTCCCTCGAACGCGAAGAAGCTGTTCGTCTCTCCCGATCCCGTGTGAGCTGGGAAAACACCCACGGCAACGGCAATCGCTTCGCGGCGATACCACCCCCACCGGCCCCGGGCGTGATCGATGGACTACCGTGGACAGGCCGCCGGAATCGCGAGATGACACGCTGTCACGGAAGGGACTCGCGACCGTCGTGGCCACGCCCAGCCATCGCGTCGAGCAGGACGAGTTGCGGGAGCGAATGCGCGCCGTCGGCATGTCTCACGACGAGATCGCGATCAAGGTCGCCCGCCGCTACAACTACCGTCCCCGCGCCGCGTACCGGATCGCACACGGCTGGACCCAGCAACAGGCCGCCGGCCGGATCAACGCCCACGCCGCCCGCACCGGCCTCGACCCGCACGGCAAAGCCCCGATGACCGGCGCGCGTCTCAGCGAGCTGGAGAACTGGCCGCTGCCCCTGCGCCGCCGGCCGACCCCCCAGCTCCTGGCGAATGCGGGCCTCGTACCCTCCGCGCGCGTGGGACACTCGCGCAGCGCGTCCAGTGCAACTTGATCTTACGGGGTGATCATGTTGACGCCCAGACCCGCCGCGGCATCCTCCCGCGAGGCAGCACGATCAGCTGGCGGGGAAAGCCAGGTCGGTAGGGCCGACGACGCCGCAGGACGGCCGCCGGCATCGTCCCCCGCTCCCCCCTCCGACAGTTTCCTTACCCAAGGGCGGCGGGGCGATCCGGGGGGATCGGGGAGAAGTTCTCCGTGAGCCCGGTACCGGTCGCGACCAGCCCGGGAAGGTCGGGCTTCGGGCCAGCGCTGACCTTGTCCAACGATTTCGGTCGGGGCAACGGGCTGTTCGGTTTCGGATGGTTGCTGGCGCTGCCCTCGGTCACGCGTAAGACGGACAAGGGGTTGCCCCGCTACGACGCCGCGGCGGAATCCGACGTCTTCCTCGTCTTCGACGCCGAGGACTTGGTGCCGGCCCGCGACCCGGGAGCGGGACTGGGCACGGGTGAGCCGGATCGAGTCCGGCTTCCGCGTCGACCGGTGCCGGCCGCGGGTCGAAGGGGTTGTTCGCCCGGATCGAACGCTGGACCCGGCTGGCCGACGGTGACACGCACTGGCGGTCGATCACCAGGGACAACGTCACCACCGTGTACGGCGTTTGCGGCCTTTTTGCCGGATATCGCGGCTGGTGTTGCCAAGAAGGCCGGCGCGAGCGAGACCGTCGTGGGGCATGTCGGGGTTGGGGCAGCGTCGCCGCCGGAGGCATAATGGGTGCGGCTGCGGGATTACAGGAAGGGGAGTCCCTGCGATTCCTGGCACTTTGATTGGCGGCGCGATTGGCGGAATCGGATACCTGTCGAGAAACTATGAGCCCTACAATTCCCTTCGTTAGCTATAGCGGCTGAGATGTGATCGACTTCGTTGCCAGCCGGAGGCGCTGTGCCTGAAGGTTCGGAACGGCCTGCCCGCCGACCCGGTTCAGCTCGTCCGGGTCAGGGTTGCCGTCGATCGGATCGTCCCAGACAGCTGGTGCCGAACAGGGTGCGCTGGTACCAATGCGGCGGCCGTTCGGACCGTCAGGCCGGCCCGCGCGCTAGAGCCCGCTCCCGACGTGACGCCGACCGTCCAGTCTCAGCCTTGCCCGTGGCCACAATTCGTTCCTCAGTGCAATCGTGAGAGAGATTCGTTGAGTACACGTGCTACTTCCGTCCTCCACCCTCTACAGCAAGCCTCAGGCTTTTAACGCGTCGTCCGGTTCTGAACATAATAGATTGGGCAGGAATGAATGGCTCCGAGTGGTTGCAGGCGCATCAAGGCGATATTGATCAGATCATCGCCGGCGAGACGGAGCAGGCTCGACTCGCTCAGCGGCTGCTGCCGGCCTATCCCGTTCCCGAGCAGATGCGCTTTGTTTCGAGCGACAGATTCGACTACGAGGCTGGAACCGTGGACGACGAGACGCGGGTCGACATCGAGCGGTTCGAGGAGAAGGTCAGCATCCCAAAGTTGCAGATCGATGATCCTAACCCCGCGCGTGCCCTGGTCGCGGTGCGCCACGCGGCGCAGAAATTGGCCCGCAAACACGACGAGCGAGTGTTCCGAAAAGGGATCGCCGACGAGATTGTGGAGGCGGATGGGATCGCCGACGAGATTTTGAAGGCGGGTGGGAAGCTGCAATTCCATCGGCTGGTCGACGTCAAGGCTGTCAACGGTTCGCTCGGCGAGGGCCTGATTCCGTCTGTCGCGAGTGCCCTGGCCGTCCTCGACGACGAGGGTTACCGCACTGGTTATGCGATCGTCGCCAGCAACTCGATCTGGACGGAGTTGCACCGGCGGGGAGATGGCTCGTCAACGATCCCCATCGATGCCGTGAAGGCGCTCATAGACGACGGCCCGGTCTACCGGTCGTCTGTGCTCGAGAACGGTGGCGCGTTGCTCTTGTCGTTGGCCGAAGGGCGGATTGACCGGGTGGTGGCGGAGGCGCCGCGGCTGGCCTTCATCACCCAGGGGAAAGACATGCGCCGCTTCGACCTCTACGAGCGCTTCGTGCCGCGGCTTCGCGAAACCATGAGCGCCGTGCTGCTGAGGGCGAAGCCGAGGGATGAAGCGTAGGACGAAGTCAAGGGATGAAGCGTAGGACGAAGTCAAGGGATGAAAAGGCCGGCGGCGCCGCCGCGCGCGCGGCGGGAAATCGAGCCAGAGCTGACAGTACCGACCAGAGCGGCAGAGCGGGGTCCGCGGTGGCACGAGTGAGGACCGGCGAGTTCGAGATCTGGTTCGACGGCGACGGGGCGAACAGGCCATCAGGCGACGTCGTGTCCACTCAGCCGCCTATCAGGGTGGCGGTCCGGCCGCCCGACGACAGCCTGGTGGTCTCGATCGAGTTCCGCCGGGGAGGTGGAGTCTGGCAGCGACGCATGCTCGATCCGGCTGGCGACGTCGGTGGAACCAGGTACTTCGAGGGTGCGTTTCCCGAGCTGCGTCCGGGTGAAGAGGTCGCGTATTACGTGACCATCAGGTCGGGGGGTACCCGGCTGGTGCCGGAGCGGCGGGTCGGCGAACTTGAACGGTTTCGGGTCGTCGATGCCGGCACCCGCGCGGCGATTCCCGCCGTGTCGCCGTCGCCACGGTCGACGCTGCGCCTCGGCCCGCCGGTACCGATGGCGGCAGGCGCCGGACGGGGTGCGTTGGCGCCGGTGGGGCCGGTCGAACCTGCCAGGCCGCCGGGACCCACAGACGGGCCGGTGAATCCGCCGAATCCTGCGAGTCCAGTGCCGGCGGCGGCCGGAGCGGGGATGCCAATCGAGGTCACCACCGGTTCCGCTCCCGACGCACCAGCCCTCCACGCGGCGCTGCGCAAGCTGCGAGTGCCTGCCGGTCCCGAGGCGATCCGCACGTTCCAGGAGCGGGCCGGGCTGGCGGCCACTGGCCACGTCGACGACGCGACGGCGACGGCGATGAACCAGGAGCTTGCCCACCGCTTCTTCGCCGACAGCAAGACCCGTCTGGCCAAGGTGCAACGGCTGCTCGTGCGCACCGGCGCGCAGATCGACCCGGCCGAGCTGAAGGCCCGCACGCTGGGACCGACCACCGAGGCGGCCTTGGGCGGTCGGCCGCTGTCGGCCGAGGTCGTCGGCGAACTGGAGGCCTCGGCGCTGCGCGCCCGCCTCGCCTCGAAGAACCAGGTCGGCCAGATCCAGCGGTCGCTGCGGCGGGCCGCCGCCATCGCCAAGCTGGGGGTGACGATCGACCCCGCCGAGCTGGCCAGCAAGACCCTCGGGCCGACCTCCGTCGCGGCGATCACGGCGTTCCAGGCCCGCTACCAGCTGCCGGTCACCGGCGAGCTCGACCCGTTGACGATGCGACGCATCGAGACGGTCGCCACCAGCCGGAACAGCAACGACGTCGCGGCATTGGCGGCGACCGACGAGACGGCGCTCACTCCGGTGATGCGCAACCTGCGGCTCAACGCCACCAACAAGCATGTGGCCTCCGTTCAGCAGGCGCTTGCCTACCTCGGCCAGACGATCGACGTCAAGGAGTTCAAGGCGTCGAAGTTCGGTGCGTCGACGCGCCAGGCCGTGATCGCCTTCCAGCGGGCCGAGGGGCTCACCCCCAACGGGCACGTCGACGGCCAGACGCGCAAGCTGCTCAACACCAAGATCCTGGCGGCCAATCCGTCGGAGGCGGCGAGCTACGGCTACCGCATCCGTGGCTCGGTGCGCGATGCCACCACGGCGGGAAGGGTCGGTGTGCGCGTCCAGGTGTGGGAGAAGGTGCTGCGCGGCGGCGGCACGCTGCTCGCCGAGCGCCCGACGCGGGCCGGCGGATTCTTCGACATCCCCTACCTGCCACCCAAGGACGCGAGCAGCGGCCGGATCAAGACGCCGTACCACCTTGCCGTGAAGGTGCTTGACGGCGGCGGTGCGCCGGTGTCGACGAAAGTGGTGTTCAACCCGACGTCGATCGCGTGGGTGAACTTCATCGACGGCGACCAGCCCTACCGCGGCACCAGCGAGCTCGATCAGCGTATGCGCCAGGTAGCGCCGTCGCTGGCCGGCGTCGCCCTCACCGATCTCGCCGAGACCGCCGAGCAGCAGGACGTCACCCACGTCTCGGTGAACTCATGGCTGGCCAAGGACGACGTGATGCGCCTCGCCCTGGCCGCCCGGGTGACCGCCGAGCTCGCCGACCCGGCGCTGCCGCTGGGAGTGGCCTACGCGTTCATCCGCCAGAACCTGCCGGCGTCGCTGCCCGGCGACCTGCTCGCGTCGACGGCGCAGTGGACTCTGATCGACCAGCTCGTCGAGCAGACGACCGCCGGCATCGTGTTCCTGGATCCCGACCTCGCCGCCGCGGCGTTCGACAACGCGACGGCCGGCAACCTCATCCCGGCCAGCCTGTCGGCCCAGCGCGCCGCGGTCCTCGCCGCCCTGGCCGCCAAGCGGGAGACGTTCACGCTGACCAAGCCGATCCTCGTCGGCAACGGCACGATCCAGGCCCTGCTTGATGCCTCGGCGGTCGGCGCTGCCCACTACCCAGCAGTCGCCGCCGCCTTCCTCACGCACCGCAGCTTCGGCGCCGACTTCTGGGCCGACGCCCGTGGCCGGCCCGACGACTTCGGTGGCCCGGCCGCGCTCGACGACTTGGAGGAGACCGTCCGGATCGGAGAGATTACCAAGAACTTCGCCCCGACGGCGACACAGCTGAAGGCGCTGATCGGCAATCCGGCGCGCCCCGACCTGACCAACGCTCGCGACTTCGCCAAGCTCGACCACGACGGCTGGGTCGCGCTGCTGACGACCAACGGCAACCGGGTGCCGCCCGGCACCGACGGCGCCGGCGCCGACGCGCAGAAGGCCACGTATGCGGCGACCCTGAAGTCCCAGGCCGAGCGGCTGTACCCGACAGTCGCCTTCGTCGCCGAGGCGGCGCGCGGCACCAACCACCAGCTCACCCATCTCGACGCCGTCGCCACGCTGGCTGACGACAGCCCCGACCTCGACCTGCGATACACCAACATCGACGCCCTCGTCACCCGGTCCAACGCCACGGTCGCCCCCGAGGCGCTGGCCGAGGCCAAGGCGCTGCAGCGGATCAGCCGCATCAGTGCCGACGCCGAGCAGGGCCGGTTGCTGCTCGACCAGGGCATCCACAGTGCCCACCAGGTGATCGGGCTCGGGCGCGACCAGCTCGTCACCCGCCTCGGCGCGGCCGGGGTCAGCGAGCAGGCGGCGCTCACCGTATGGGGGACGGCTCAGTTCCGCTACGCCCAGGCGATCGCCCGCCTTGTCGACTACCGCAGCGAGCTGAATCAGGCCAACCCGAAAGCGATCGTGTCGTACACCTACACCGCCGACGAGCTGAATATGCTTTCGGGTGGCGTACCCAACCTGGAGACCCTGTTCGGGCCAGCGGACGTATGCGCCTGCTCGGAGTGCGAGTCGGTGCTCGGCGCACCCGCCTATCTCGCCGACCTGCTGCGGTTCCTCGCCGCGATGCCGTCGGAGACCACGGGCGTGAGCGTGAAGGACGTGCTGTTCCAGCGCCGCCCCGACCTCGGCGACCTCCTCCTCGGTTGCGCCAACACCAACACCGCGATGCCCTACATCGACATCATCAATGAGCTGCTCGAAGCGCTGGTCGCGCCGACCGATCCCCCGGTGACGTTCCAGACCACGCGCCCGGCCGCCGAACTGCGGGCCCAACCCGAGAACGTCCGCACGGCGGCCTACGACACGCTACGCACCGCCGACTTCCCGATCCGCTCGTCGTTCGACCTGTGGCAGGTGGAGGCGCGCACGTTCCTCGATCATCTCGGCGTCCCCCGCGAGTACCTGATGGAACTGCTGCAGAGCGGGTCGCCGGTGCCGACGGCGGTGAGCATCGCCGGCGAGCACTTCGGCCTGTCAAGCCACGAGACCACATTGGTGGTCACCGCCGCCGCCGACGACGCCCGCCAGACGACGCTGTGGGGGTTCGACGGCGCCACGGTTCCGTCGTCGCTGACCGTCACCGAGTTCCTGGCGCGCAGCGGGCTGACGTACAACGAGCTGCTGGAGCTGGCCCTCGTCGCATGGGTCAGCCCGTCAGGTGACCCCCAGCGCCTCGTGGTGCAGCGCCCGGTCGACACGGCCGCGCTGAGCGCCCAACACGTCGCCAACCTCACGGCGGCCAACGCCGACCGCGCCCACCGCTTCCTGCGGCTCTGGCGGCACACGCCGTGGAAGATGGGGGAGCTCGACCGGCTGATCCGCTCGCCCCAGGTCGGCGACGGCATGCTCGATGCCGCCGCGCTGACCCGCCTGCGCCGCGCCCACGAGCTGCAGATCACGCTGGGCATCGGTACCGAGGCTCTGCTGACCACGCTAGGCGACATCGCCACAACCCCGCAGCGAGTCCCGACCGACCCGTCGGCGACCGTGCCGTCGACCTACGACACCCTGTTCCAGAACCGCCTCGTGACCAACCCGGTCAACGCGGCCTTCGCCCTCCCGCTGGCCGGCGGCGGACACCTTCACCTTGCGGACCACCGCCCGGCACTGGCCGCCGCCATCGCGGTCACCGACGCCGAACTGCAGCTGCTGCTGGCCCGCACCGACGGCGATCTCACGGTGGCCAACCTCGCCCGCCTCGTCGGCCTGGCGACGCTGGCTCGTGGGCTGCACCTGCGCGTTGCCGACCTGCTCACGCTGGTCGACCTGGCCGGTATCCCCGACCCGGTGGCCTCGCTCGACTCGATCGCCGCGACCGCGACGGCCGCCGCCGACGTCTCGGCCGGCCGGCTGTCGATCGGCGAACTCCACTACGTGCTCACGCTCGACCCCGATTCGCCCTACGGCCTGCGCAACGACGTCATCGTGCAGGGACTGGAGGCGATCCGCCAGAGCCAGCGCAGCAACCCATCGGCCACCCCCGACGGCCAGGCCATCGCCTCGATCTCGTCCACGTTCGGGCTCACCGACGAGCAGTCGGCGACGCTGGCGAACACGCTGAAGGTGGGCGGCGCAACGCTGCTGGCGCTGCTGACGGCGGCGCAGCTGACGGCGCAGGCTTCCGACGGCACATTCGCCAACGTGCTCGACGAGACCACGTTCTCCGACCAGTTCACCGCCTACCGGCTGCTGCACAAGGTGGCCATGGTGGTCAGCCGCCACCGCCTGACCGACGCCGCCGAGCTGGCCTGGCTGCTCGCCCACGCCGGCGACGTGGGCGCCCTCGCCCTCGGCGACCTCCCGGTGACGGCCGCCCCCGGCGCGTCGCTGTTCGCCCATTGGGTCGCCCTGCGCCAGCTCACCGACTTCCGCGACGCCCACATGGCACCCGACGGCGCCAGCCTGCTGGCCGTGCTCGACGGGGCGCGCGCCCATGGCGCCACGGCGCAAGATATCCACGCCGCGCTGTCGGCCCTGACCAGCTGGACCACCGTCGACCTCGGTGCTGTGCACACCGGGCTCGGGTTGCAGCCAACCGACTACCTGGCACCGGCCACGCTCAGGCGGCTGGGCGACGTGTTCGCGATGCTCCACCGCCTCGGCGTCGACGCCAGCCAGGCGATCGACTGGGCCGACCGCGACCACGACGCTAGCCAGTTCGCCACGGCGCAGCAGTGCCGCCAGGCAGCCAAGGCCCGCTACGACGACGGCGCCTGGGCGACGATCGTCACCCCGCTGTCGGACTCGCTGCGCGAGGCGAAGCGCAACGCCTTGCTCGCCCACCTCGTCGAGCAGTCGCAGCGCACCGAGCCGGCGACGATCACGGTCCACGCCAAACAGTGGCCCAACCCCAAGCGCTGGGCCGACGCCGATGGCCTGCTGGCGTGGCTGCTGATCGACGTCGAGATGGGCGCCTGCCAGCTGACCTCGCGGATCAAGCAGGCGATCAGCGCCGTGCAGCTGTTCGTCCAGGGCTGCTTCCTCAACCTGGAGCAGGCGTTCGTCCAGGTGTCGCGCGAGTCGCTCACTGACACGCACTCGTCGGACAACTGGCGGCAGTGGAAGTGGATGAAGAGCTACCGGGTGTGGGAGGCCAACCGCAAGGTGTTCCTCTACCCGGAGAACTGGCTGGAGCCCGACCTGCGCGACGACCGCTCGCCGTTCTACGACGACCTCGTCAGTGAGCTGATGCAGAGCGACCTCACCGACGACCTCGCCGAGACGGCGTTCGTCCATTACCTCGAGAAGGTCCATGAGGTCTCCCGGCTCGACATCACCGGGATCTACTACGAGGTTGACGACGACGACCCGACCGGCAACCTCGGCCCGAACATCAACCGGCTGCACGTCGTCGGGCGCACGCGCACCCATCCCGCCGTGTACTTCTACCGCTGCCACGACCTCACCACGGGCGAGTGGACGCCGTGGAAGCAGATCGACGTCGACATCAACGGCGACCAAGTCGTGCCGGTGGTCTACAACCGCCAGCTCCACCTGTTCTGGCTGGTCATCAACGAGAAGCCCCAGAAGGTACGCAAGCAGCCGGCGGCCACAACCTCGGACAAGCCGACCACCACGCCGGATCCGGCCAACCAGCTGGAGCTCCAGCTGGCGTGGAGCCTGCAGACCCACGACGGCGGCTGGACGGCCAAACGGATGTCGCGCCAGAAGATCGTCCACCCGTGGCAGCGGCCGCACTCGGCCTACAACCTCAAGCCCCGCTACAAGCCGCGGGAGAACCTGCTGTGGATCGACCTGTACCTGTCGACCACCGCCGAGTTCAACAACACCACGTTCTACGACCATTACGCGGCCGCGCCGACCTACGTCACAGCGACCCGCTTCAACGAGGCGATTCGCCCGTGGCACTCGTCGTCGTTCGTGTTCGACGGCGGCGTCGTCGACATCAAGATGAAGGGCCTCGCCGGTCAATACCGCTTGAAGAACGCGTTGGGGGTGATGTCGGACACGCCGTCGGCGACCGACTCCTACACCTACGCCAACAACGCCTTCGGCGCCGACGGGGCGGCGATCAAACGGCTCAGCGGCCCCTACGAGATCGCTCCCCGCCTCGCACTTCCGACGGGCATGCACTTCGAGAACGCCAAACTGCACAGCAACCGCTCGAACGGCTCCAGCCTGCAAGTGTTGGAGGGCGCGCAGAGCACGGCGCTGCTCACCGGGGCCCAGGCGCCGTTCGAGCTGGTCGTGTCGCAGCACGCCATCCAGTTCGACGAGGCGGTGTCGTTCCCGGCACCGATGATCTACCAGGACACGCAGCGGTCGTTCTTCATCAAGCCCGAGTGGCAGCAGGTGATCGCCGGCTACAACAAAGCGCTGAAGCTGCTGCGCTACACGTTCTCGCCGATGCACCACCCGTACACCGCGCTGTTCCTGCGGGAGCTGAAGCGCGGCGGATTGGAGGGGCTGCTCAACCGCAAGGTACAGCTCAACCCGCAGACGTTCTACCCGGGCAATAGCTTCAGCTTCGCCCAATACGGCCCGACCGCCTCGTCCGCCGCCGCCGGCAGCGCGGCCCGCGACATCGTCGACTTCGACCGTCAGGGCGCGTACAGCATCTACAACTGGGAGACGTTCTTCCACGCCCCGCTGGCGATCGCCACAAAGCTGAGCCAGAACCAGCGCTTCGAGGAGGCGATGCGCTGGTTCCACTTCATCTTCGACCCGACCAACACCGACGCGCTGCCGTCGCCGCAGCGGTTCTGGGTGACCAAGCCCTTCTACGAGCAGAACGCCGACTACTACCGCAAGCAGCGCATCGAGCAGCTGCTCGACCACATCGTCGACAACACCGACCAGCTCAACGCGTGGAAGAACAACCCGTTCAACCCGCACCTCATCGCCCGCTTCCGGCCCGTCGCCTACCAGAAGAACGTCGTGATGCGCTACATCGACAACCTGATCGCCTGGGGTGACAGCTTGTTCCGCCGGGACACGATCGAGTCGATCAACGAGGCGACGACGCTCTACCTGCTGGCCCGCGAGCTGCTCGGGCCGCGCCCGGTGCAGGTGCCCAACATCGCCCGCGCCGACAAGTCCTACAACGACCTCACCGCCGACGCCGCCCTCGACCCCTTCGGTAACGCCAAGGTTGAGGTGCTGGCCGAGAACCTCGCCGCTTCGCCGGTGCAGGTGGTGGCCACCAGGGATGGCGCCGAGCCGCTGCCGGTACTGGAGATCAGCTACTTCGGCATCCCGGTCAACGACCAGCTCCTCGGCTACTGGGACACCCTCGCCGGCCGCCTGTCCAAGGTGCGCCACTGCATGAACCTGGCCGGCGTGGTGCGGCAGCAGCCGCCGTTCGAGCCGCCGATCGACCCCGCGCTGCTGGTGAAGGCCGCCGCCGCCGGCATCGACATCGACAGCGTGCTGGCGGGAGGCGGCCCCGGCGCCAGTCAGTACCGGTGCATGCCGCTGCTGCAGAAGGCGCTCGACTTCACGGCCGACGTGCGCACCTTCGGCGACAAGATCCTCGCCGCGCTGCAGAACCTCGACAACGAGCAGTTGTCGTTGCTGCGCTCGACGCAGGAGGTGGCGATGCTTGACGCGGTGACGGCGCTGAAGAAGGACGCCGTCGCCCTCGCGGCCGCCGACACGGCGGCGCTGGAGCAGAGCCAGGCGATCGCCCAGGGCAAGCTCGACTACTATGCGTCGCGCGAGTTCATGAACGGTTTCGAGATCGCTGCCCTGTCGCTCAACGGTGTGTCGGCGCTGGCCCAGACGGCGATCGCCCTCGGCTACTCGCTGGCGGGCGGGCTGGCGTTGATCCCGCGGTTCACCATCGGGGCGTCGGGCTTCGGCGGCTCGCCGGTCGCCAAGGCCGACATCCCCGACGGGATCAAGTTCTCCAAGGCGGCCGAGTGCGCGGTGTCGACGCTCGGCGCGATCGCCTCGGCCGCCGACAAGTGGGCCGGCATGGCCTCGACCACCGGTAGCTACCAGCGCCGGGCCGACGACTGGAAGTTCAACGCCGACCAGGCGACCATCGAGCTGGCCCAGATCGCCAAGCAGCTCGACGGCTCGGCCATCCGCGGGGCCGTGGCCCAGACCGAGCTGGAGAACCACCAGCTGTCGATCGAGCAGTCGACCGCGGTCAACGAATACCTGCAGAGCAAGTACACCAACGACCAGCTCTACGACTGGATGATCAAGCAACTGTCGACCGTCTACTTCCAGGCCTACCAACTGGCGTTCGACATGGCCAGGCGGGCCGAGGCGGCGATGAGCTACGAGCTGGGAGCGTCGGCGATGCCCAAGGGCGGTTTCGTCCAGTTTGGGTATTGGGACGGGTTGAAGAAGGGTCTGCTGGCCGGGGAGCGGTTGGCCAACGACCTGCGACGGCTGGAGGCCGCGTGGTACGAGCAGAACACCCGGCGGCTGGAGCTGACCAAGCACATCTCACTCGCCCAGATCGACCCGCTGGCGCTGGTGCGCCTGAAGACCGCGGGGGCGTGCGACATCACGCTGCCGGAGTGGCTGTACGACTCGGACCACCCGGGCCACTACCAGCGGCGGATCAAGACGGTGTCGCTGACCGTGCCTTGCATCGTCGGCCCGTACACGTCGGTGAACGCGACGCTGTCGCTGACGAACCACGGCACGCGGGTGACCGAGGACGTATCCACCGGCTACGGCGACCCGCTCAACCCCGATGGCGAACGCTTCGCCAAGGTCGACGTGCCGGTGCAGGCGATCGTCACCAGCACCGCTCAGAACGACAGCGGTCTCTTCGAGCTGCGCTTCGACGACGAGCGGCTGCTGCCGTTCGAAGGCGCTGGCGCGGTCAGTACGTGGCACCTCGCCCTACCGCCGGAGGACAACACGTTCGACCTCGCCACAATCTCCGACGTCGTGCTCAGCGTCCGCTACACGGCGCTCGCCGGATCGACGGCGTTGGCCACCACCGCCCGCACCAACCGCGCCGCGGTCGTGCCCGTCAACGGCGTGCGGCTGATCGTGCTCGACCAGGAGCTGCCCCGCGAGTGGCAGCGGTTCCTCTCGCCGGGCACCGACACGGATCAGGTGCTGACTTTCACGCTGGACCGGCGCTACCTGCCGTTCGTGTTCCGCTCGGCCACGAACCTGCGCCTGACCCGGCTCGACCTGATCGTCGAGAGCGAGGTTACCGGCCCCTTCGAGGTGCAGCTGATGGTGCCCGGCGGCGCCGGCGCCTCGACCGAGACACTGGCCCCGGACTTGGCGATGCGCGGCGCCCACCATCTGGTGAAGACAGCGTTCAACCCGCCGACCAGCCCGCTCGGGACGTGGACTATGAAGATCCGCCGCTCCGGTGCCCCCGACTTCCGTTCGCTTTCACCCGACGACCTGCGCGAGGCCTACCTCGTGGTCGGCTTCACCTCGTCGTGATGGCCGGTTCCATCAACCCGGCTGTCGACACGGCCCTGGGCGCCATCACCGACACGGTCGTCGAGTGTTGCGATCCCGACGCCGTGGTGCTGTTCGGGTCGTGGGCGAAGGGGACGGCCGACGTCCACAGCGACATCGACCTGCTGGTGGTCGGCCCGTTCCGCGCCTCGCCGTGGCTGCGCGACCGCGAGCTGCGCGACGCACTGCGCTGCTTCGCCGTGCGCTTCGACCTCCACCTGGTGACGCCCGCCGAGCTGGCCGCCGGCCCGGCCCACGGCTACCTCGACACGCTGCGCACCTCGTGCCGTGTGCTCTACGCCCGCCCCGGCTTCGACCCCGGCGCCCTCGGCCTGCCCGAAATCCGCTTGACGGACCCGTCGGAACGGCCTAACGTTGCTATCGTCGAAGGTACTTAAGGTTGAAGTATTGCCTGCTGAATTGTCCACAGAAGGAAAAGCATCAGCGTAAAAAGACCATCGGCTCATCGTGGAGATTCCCCCGTTGCAACGCATCGGGGGCTTCTTCATTTTTGGGGCTTCGCGTGCCGCCGGGGTGGACGCGGCTGTAGGTGCCACAAGTGAGGGTGAGGAACATTGACGCACCGGAACCTGCGCCCGAACGTGAGCCGGGCCTCCATGGTGCTGGGGAACTTCTCCCCGAACGCCGCCACGAACCCGGCCGGGGAGTACCGCATGACCTGCAGCGCGGAGTCGATGTCAACGGACGACAGCGTAACCGTCGCGCGACGGGCTGATCTGGAACAGCCGCTCCACCTTGAGCGCACCCTCCGTGCCCTGGGGCTGAGGTCCGCGAAGCCCTCCCACGTGCGCACGGGAACGACACCGAGCGATGCGTTCGCACTGCGCTGCGTGAAGAAGGCGGCGACCGCGTCCTTTGCCGACGGGCGACCGCGACGGCATTGCTGCGGACGAGGTCGGCGGTGATCCTTGCGGGGAACCGGGTCGCGACCTGCGCCGCGAGTCCGGATGTGTACTGCTCGACGGTGAGCCCCTCGGGCACGTCGTCGCCGACGACGTCGCGCCACGCCGCCGCGCGGTAGAAGCTATGGTCGGCGAGCTCGGCGGCGTCGCCCAGCCCGGTCCGCTCGACAAACCGGCGGACCACGGGCGCGTTCTGCCGCGTGAGCGCGCCCAGCACGGCGTCGGTCTGCAGCGCGTCGATGGTGCGCTCGTCGAACCTGCGGTCGGCGAGCGAGGACTACAGCGCGTCAGGGTCGCTGTTCGTCAACCGGTACGCTCCGTTCGTCGATCACCCGCCCGTTAATGGAGCCGGCCACGCTCGCCACCCTTTTCATTGCGGTATCTTCCCGTCAATTGCGATGCGCGTTGAAGTCATCGACTTTACGAGAGCGGTGCGGCCCTGGAGCGCACCTCGCCCGGCAGGATGGAGAAGAGTCCTCCAAGCCGATGAGGAACTTCGGGCGATCACAGCCCACTCCTCTCCTTCGCCCCTTACTCGCCCGTCAAGCCTCGGCACATGGACACGTCGCGCCGGAGGGCAAATTATGGCCCGCAATATGTCTCTCTTGCGTCAATCTCCTACTCGGACCCAAGCCGCCCACGTGCTGGCACAAACTCGACCAGATTCAAGCGGTGCCGTCATTGTTGCTGTGGCCCCCAGTTCTTTGTGAAGTTCTTACATCCTTCGTTACAGATGATGCTGTTTCCACCTTTCCCGCGACTGATGGCCCACTCGGTGACCGTCGCGTTTTTCTCTTTCCGAAAGATCTCGAGCTGTTGTTCGGCGTGGATTCCAGAACCGGGAGTCCTGGCATCGAGCGGCTTGTATCCCAGACTGACCGCCTTTTCTCTTTGTTCTGGCCGCCATCCAGCACCCTCGTTGGGGACAGCCACCTTAAGTTTGCTTCCGTCTGGCATTTTCAGTTCTGCAGTTAGTAGGGTCTGCCCGCCTCTGTACTGGTCCACTCCATGTATCGTGCCGGCGTCAGCTTTCAGCTGCTTCTCTTCTGGCTTCGGTGCCTGGCCACTTTTCGGCTCGCCTTTTGGCGAACCATTCCCGGCTGCTACGATGGCCATCGCCAGCGGACCTGGCGCCGGAGTTGTCAACGCCCCTGGCGCCGTCCGCACGAGGTATCCCGTGCTCGTCGCCACGGCCGGCGGGCTAGGAGGACGAGTAATCCGATTGGACTGGAAGGATCCGACGGCGCCCACGATCATCGTGGCGTTAGTTGATGCGTACTTCATCATCTTGTAGGTCCGTTGCATCGACTCCGGAAGATCATCGCCCTCCGGTGCTCCTGGAACGAACGCGCTAATGAGGCCGAGCGTTCCAGCCATGATCTTGGATGCGTACGGATCGTTTACGATGTCGTCACGCATCTTCTGCACAGCCTCGAATTTTTGCCAGCCGAAGGTACTCTGTGCCCACTCATAGCCAGCGGCTTGGTAGGGACCTAGCTCTCGGTCGGTCTCGTAGCCTACGATGGCGTGGAGAGTTCCGAAGACGTTGCCGGAGAACACTCTGGCCCTCGGAGCGACCTCCTCCTTGGTAAACGCTACCGGCTCCCATTCCCACGGTTTCCAAGTGAACTCCCAGTCCGCCCCCTGGATATCGGTTCTATTTAGCGGGTTGCCATTGCAGTAGCTGAATAGATTGGGCTCATCCTTCACCCCGATCGGATCACAGCTCATCCACCTGCCCAACCATGGCGAGTAGAACCGCGCCCCATGGTAAGAGAACCCGCTCTCCGTATCCCGCTCCCTCCCGGTGTAGCGATACCGCTTTCCCGTCTCTATCGAACTGCGCACTCCCTCATAGGTCGAACTGCCGTAAGGCGAATACTCCTCGCACGAGATGATCTGCGCCCGCTCGTCCAGCTCCAGGGTGGCCGACCCGAGGTGGTTGCCGAACTGGTAGCGGATCAGCTGTCGGGGGGCCTGATCACCGCCCGCCGTGTCGAGCACACGCGTTTCAATCAGCGCGATGCGCTGCTTGTCGGCCATCAGATGCAGTGTCTCGCGCTCCAGCGTGACGGTGTTGGCACCGATGGGACCGCCATGCCTGCGGAAGACCTCGAAGCCGCCGAGATAGATGCGCTCCTCGGTGAGGCTCGGTGCCTTCTCCCACACCTTGCGCACGCGCTGGCCTGAGGCATCGTAGACATAGAAGGCCGCGCCACCGCCGCCCTTGTCGACCTGGCGAAGCTGGTCCTTGTAGTCCCAGTGCATGTTCGGCCCGGCACCGCCGCCGCCCAGGTGGGGCATGCGCAGCATGTTGCCGTGGGTGTCGTGCAGGTAGGTCGCGGGTATGGTCGCAGGGCCACTGCCTACGTGCGTGCTGGTCAGCTGGTTGTTCTGCTTACCCGGTTCGGTCAGGCTGGTTTCCGCGTAAGTGTAGGCGCGTGTCCAGCCCGGGTGCGCCGGGTCGCTGCCCCGGTGCTGCATCTGGAGGAAATTGCCGACGGCGTCATAAACATAGCGCTCGGTGTAGGTGCCCATGGCATTGCCGTCGCCGGGGTGAAGCAGACCGACCCGGCTGGCGTCGTCGGGCGAGTGCGGGATCGGCGCCCCGCCGGCTTGGCCCAAATGCTCGCGACTGTCGGCCTGGATCAGCCGATAGAGCGCGTCGTAGATGTAGTCGTTGCTCGGCTCGACGCGCTGATTTCGGAAGTAGACAGTCTGCTGCGCGTCGTCGCGGATGTGGGTGATGTTGCCGGCGGGGTCGTAGGTGTAGTGCAGGTTCTGCAAGCCGCAGCTCTTGCCTGCGGGTGGCTGTGCGGGCGCGGCGACGGCGACGGGGGGCGGGTTCGGGTTCTGGCAGTCGTCGGTGAAGGCCACGCCCTGGGCCGTCGCGGGGTCCACGCCCCGGCGGGTGTACAGGTGCGTCAGGCGGAAGGTCTCGCGGTCGTAGGCGTAGGTGGTGCGGATGACCGTCGCGTCCCGCGTCCTGTAGTCGATGAGGGTGCGCTGGCCCTTGGCGTCGTAGTCGATATCGGCCACGCCGACCGGTGACGGCGCGTCGACGGCCGGGTCGAGCAGGCTAGTCGGCTCGGCGGCGCGCTCCAGCCAGACGTCCACCCGCTCCAGCAGGTTGGCCTCGTTGAAGACAGGCTGGATGACGTTGAACTTGTCGGGGTGCCCCGGTCGGTTCAGGCTGCTGTGCGGGGCGATGGACTGGATGGGGCGGTTGAGCGCGTCGTAGCGCGTGCCGCCCTCGAACGTTTCGGCCTCGAGTTGGGGGTTGCGCAGCCAGTCCGGGATGGCGGCGTAGTCGCTGACCAGTTGCCGCGTGCTGCGCAGCAGGTTGCCCTTGAAATCGTAGGCCTCGGTCGGGTTGCGGCCGGCGTCGAGCCGTGCGTTGGTGGCGATACCCGCGGAATCGGAGTGCCGGAGGATGCGGGTGCGCAGGTTGAGGCGCTGCGCCTCGGCTTCCTGGGCCGGCGTGGCGTTGAGGGGCGGCTCGCCGTATTCGATCCTGTCGACCAGGATGTCGCGGTTCAGCGTGCGCGGGTCGGAATTGGGTTTGAGCGGATCGGCGTCGCTGAAGGTACCTCGCACCGTCTGCTCGACCGGTCGGCGCAGCGCATCGTACGTCGTCGTGAATTCGTGGCCGCGGCTGTCCCAGGCGCGGATGGGCTTGCCGGCCGCGTCGTTGACCATCCAGCGTGCGCCGGCCTCCATGCTGTGCTGGTGGATGCGGTTGCCGAGCATGTCATAGGCGTAGCGCATGACGACGCGGCCGAGCGGGTCGCCGGCCTGCTGGATGGCGTCGCGCACGGAGCGCTGGTTGCCTTCGATGTCCAGTTCGACGCGGGATGCGAGGCTCTCTTCAGTGCCGTCAAGATCGTGTTCAGCGCAGACGACGCGGTTGCGCGCGACGGTTAGGAAGGGGCGGCCCAAGGCGTCGACATGCGCGGTGGCGGGCGTGTCGGCATGGGCCGCGGCACGCTCGGCGGCGTTGCGCTCGTCGGTACCCAGAGCGTTGCCGATGCGCCGGGCGTGCCAGGTCAGCCACGCCGCCGGCTGGGCCTTGAAGTACTCCTCGACGTAGCCGCCGATGTCGGGGTCGGTACGTGGGTCGCCGGTCTGCGCGTCGCGCGCGGCGCAGGTGTCGTTGACGTCGTACGTCGTCTGCTGCCAGGGGTCGAACACCACCTTTTCGTAGGTGTCGTTCGGGTGCAGCGTGGCGACGACGCGTTCAGCCGGGTCGTAGAACAGCACCGGGCTAACGCCGATGCGTGCATCCAGCTCGAAGCGGTGGCTGTCGGTGAAGAAAGGCTCGTACTGGCGGACCGGCTTGCCCTTGTTGTTGAAGACGGTCCAGCCGCTACCCACCCAGCGTGGACTCACGTCATTCGATGTCATCACGGGCTGGCCGTCGACACCGATGATGATCTTGCCGGTCGCGTCGCGCCGCGGCACCGGACCGGGCTCGGCCTGGATCTTCTTCTGGATCTCGCGGCCGAAGCCGTCGGAGTAGCTGAAGCTGAGCTGGATCTTCAGGCCCTGCGGCGGTAGCGGAGCGTTGACGTGGGTTTCGCGGGCGAGCGTGGCGGCGTACGCGGGCTGCCACCGCTCCGGGGCACTGGGATTCGCCTGCCGCGTGCGCTGGAAGCGGTCGAGGTTGTAGACGATGCGCGTTGTGGCGCCCTGGAGCAGCACTTCCGCCGTTGCGTGTGGATCGGCGGCGTCGACGAAGCCGTCGAGCTGGGCCTGCGTGAGATCGGGGACGAAGCCGGCGAGCGAGTCGCCTTCCGTCGGCGCGGGCAGCGGCTTGCCCAGCACGGCGGTGCCGGCCACCATGCCGAGCGTGTCGAAGGCGACTTCGGTCCGGTTGCGGTTCGGGTCGCTGACCAGGCGCGGCTGCAGCACGCGGTAGTCGTTGGCGTCCACGGTGACGCGGTTGTTCAGCGCGTCGCGGGTTTCGACCATCAGCAGGTCGTGAGCATCGAAGTCGACGAGCGCGTCCTGGCCGAACGGGTCGCGATAGCGGCGCGGAAGGTAGAAGTGCCGCCGCGCTCGCGCCAATTCAGCGAGCACGTCGTCGGCCGAGCTCGGGCTGAAGAACGACTGCCCGGAGGCCAGCCACCAGTGATCGTCGGCGTCGTCGCCGGGGAAGCGTCCGTCGGCCTTGAGCTCCTGGCTTTGCAGATAACCGCCCCGGTTGCCGGCTTGGCCGCCGAGCACGGCGGCAGGATCGGGCAGCAGCGGCTCGGGGCCCTGACCCTCGCGCGGACGCTGAAAGACCTGGGCGAGCAGACCGGGCGTGAAAGCGAGCCTGTAGCTCTCCCCAGGCAGGGCGAGCGATTGCAGTCCCCCGAGCGGCAGCAAGCCGGTCAGGTCGTCGCGACGGTAGAGCGTGCGCAGTACCTCGATGGGGCGACGCCGTTGGCTGCCGGCGGCAGCGGACTCATACGGGACTTCCGGAGCGGCGAACGTGTGGCGCAGGCGGCCTGGCGCCGCGGGGTCGGGTTCGACAAGGTCCGAGGTCTGGTAGCGGCCGGCCGGCCCGGTGGCCAGGTAGCCGGTCAGTTCGAAGGTAGCCGCCTCGCAGGGGAGCGGATTGCGGTGCGCGTCCGGCGAGTCGATGGCGTTGGTGACGCGGTTTTCGGTGTACGTGAGCAGTGGGGTGGTCTGCCGATCACGATCCCATTGCGCTGGCAACGGCGAGGCACGGCGGCCGTAGCCGACGGCGGCCTGTTTCAGGACGTTGCCGACGTCATCTACTTCCAGCGTCAGCGTGTGCTGGATACGTGGATCGGCAGGGTCGCGCTCGTAGTGGTAGCTGAGCGCCTCGCGCGCATGGGTGAGGAACACGGCGTGGCGATTGGAACCCCGTGCCTGCAGCGTACGGATGGTGAAATTCTGCTCGGTGACGGAGTAGGGCCTGCGGGCGCGCTCGATCTGCGCCGGCGTGGCGCCGGGATGGTCGGCGTCATCGGCATAGATCTCCTGGCGCAACATCGAGCCCCGGAGCGCACGGCAGGCTTCGCGCTCTTCGTCGAGCGTGAGCCCTTCGGGAAGCTCGGTGTCCGGCAAGAGCATTGCCCGTGCCTGCGCGTCGGTGGCGCCGGGTTCGCGGAAGTACTCGCCCTGGTCGGTGGCCGTCAGCAGGCCGGCGAAGTAGTCGGAGACATGCTGGCGGCCGAGGTAGAGCCCGGTGTGAAACCAGGTCTTGGTGTGGACCGGCGGGACGTGCGAGGCGGCGTCGACATTGTCGGCCGGCACTGCTCCGTCGGCCAGGGCCGCGAACTGCTCCGTGTCCCACTGCTCGACCAAGCCGAAGCCGCGGAACTCGCGCTCGTCGCCGTCGAAATAGCCGTGGTGGTAAGCAAGGCGGGTGACGAAGCGGTTGCGGCTGATGTGGTCGTACGTTTCGACACGCTCGACCACATGCACCGGGAACGGCAGCCGCGTGATCCAGGGCCGGCCGTCGCGGCTGTCCTGCAGGTAGAACTTGGTTGATGGCGCGTAGTCGACCCGGGTTTCGGCGCCCAGGTTGTTGACGGTCCTGACCAGCAGATGCGGCTTGCGACCGCCCATCAGGTTCACGTAGCGCATCGCCCGCCGCCCGTCGCCGGGCAACGGCGACGACCAGACCAGGCAGGCGGTGCCGTCGCCGAGCAGGTCGATGGGCACGATGCTCAGCAGGTCGTCGACGCGCGGGAACACCTTGAGTAGCTGAGGCTGGCTCCAGCCGTTGCCCGACTGGTTGAAGTACAGACGGACGCCGCTGCGGTGCAGGTAGATGAGGTCGGTGGTGCCACTGCCGTCGATGTCGGCCAGGCGGATGCGCTTGTGGTCGAACTGGTCCGGGTGGTCAAACCACGGTGCGTCGTCCATCGTCACCTTCGTGCCGAAGCGGCCATAGCCCAGGTTGGGCCAGTAGCAGATGTCGCCGTTGCGGATGCGGACGATGTCGGTGAGGCCGTCGCCCGACAGATCGGCCAGGTAGATGCACTGGGTGCCGTCGGCGAAGACGACGCGCGGGCCTTTCTCCTCGTCGAGCGCCTGAGCGACGCGGTGGGCCGGGCCGAAGCCTTCCTCGGCCAGCGAGGCATGCCAGACCAAGGCGTCGTCCTCGGTGATGAGCACGTCCGCATGGCCGTCGCCGTCGAGATCGACAAACTTGAGGTTGGGGTCCCGCAGGTCGCGATCCAGGCGCGAGCTGAAGGGGCGGAAGGGCTGCCAGCCCGTGGCCTCATCGTGTTCATACAGGCCAGGCGTCGGCCCTTCCATGACGACGACGTCAGGTTGGCCGTCGCCGGCCAGATCCATGAACTCGGCGCCGGCATTCAACGACACATTGGGCTTGAGCGCGACCGCTTCGAGCGGGGCGAAGCGGGCCTTGACGACCTCGCTGCCGTCAGTCTGCGGCTGCGGAATCGGGCTCCAGTTGCGCTTGTAGAACCAGGCGCCGGCCTGCTCGGTGAGGATACCGGGGACGCCTTCGCCGTGCAGGTCGGTCCAGCGGTAGGTGCTGCGGTCGAGGCCGACGGGCATGTTCGCCAGGCTCGCCGGGTCGACCTCCTCGACAACCTCCTGTACGCGGGGCTCGGTATATTCGAATTCGACCGGCGGCATGCTGCTGCGTGTGGTCGAACCGCCGTCCTGCTGCCACCCCGTCTGCACGACCTGCCTCAGGAAGCTGTAGACGGGTCGGGTAGCGAGACCGGGCTCGATCTCGTCGTCGTAGGTGAATTCGGTGCTGCAAACCACGCCCCGGTAGCCGGGCTGCGCCGGCCGGTCCGGGCCCGCCGGCTGATCGGGGATGTGGTGCAGCATCAGCACCCGCTCACAGCGGCGGCAGGTGCGCACCTCGAAACCCGAGCGGTAGCTGGAGAAAGCATCGGGGCGGTAGAGCCAGGACTTCTCCGGCTGGCCCGTCGGGTTGCCCTCGTCCAGCTCTCCGTAATCGAAGCGCACTTCGAAGAACCAGTCGGCATCGGTGTCCGACGGCGGATCAGGCAGGTCACTCAGGTATCGGGGGCGCCGGCCCTGGGCATCCAACAAGGGCTTGAGGTTTCCGTACAGCACCCGCTGCAGATAGCGCTGCGCGGTGCGGCGCGCATCGGCCGCAAGGCCCCGGTTGCGCTGGTGGACCTGCCTGAACGGATCGGGCTGGCCCGGCCTGGGCTGGTAGGTGCCGTCCTCGTTCTTGTACAGGTAGCGAATACCGTTGCCCTGGCCGTCGCGCGATTCGCAGATCAGCCATGAGAAGATGCGGTCGGCGTCGAGCGGGTCGGCGACGCGCGAATTCGCGTCATAACCATAGAGGGTGAGGATGTTGTCCTTGGAGATCGAGCGCCAATGGACGTCACCGGGCGAGCCGATCCTGCTCCAGCGCTCAATACGGGCAAAGAGCCCTTCGATCCGAGGACGGTAGCGGTCGATGACGAACCCGGGCGCGGTCGTGTCGTCACGGAAGCGCGTACCGTCGGCCCGGAGGACCGGCACCAGATCTTCCGCCCCGGACAGGACGAAGACGTCGGAATCCACTGCGTCGAGATACTGCGGCAGGCCTTTGTCGGTCTTGCGTGCGATCGACGGCAGCGACAGGCTCCACCCGAATCCGAACGGTCCGTTGCCGGCACCGGAGTCGTAGGACAGGGAGAGCTGCGGCCCGAAGCCGGAACGCCCCGGGCTGGTAGCGATGGGTACCGACACCGAGCCGGTGCCGGTGACCGGGTTGGCGGCGAACTTCTCGCCGATGCCGCGGATGGCGCCGCCGCCCTTGGGCAAGGTCAGAGAGGGCGTAGAAACCGCAAACGAAGCCTCGCCACTTACAGCCTCGGGTTGCCCGTCACGTTGAGCGCCGCGCAGGTTGGCCGGACCGAGAGCCATGGCGAGGTTTCTCCCGTCAGACGGCTTGGACCGCGCTACTCGAGGACATCCTGCCCTGACCGGGAACATCCGGAGACTGTTCCGCCGCACCCTCGAAGGAAAAGTGTAGCCGTCGTTCGCGTTCGGCGGCGGGATTTCCGTCACGGCAGGCTGACAGGCCGCCCTGGCCGCTGGGCGCCCGGCGGCCCGTGTCACCACCCAAATGCGACAGGCCGCGACACAATATCGCCCAGCCAGCGCCCATCTACCGGACTGGCAGAAGGCAGACCTGTTGATATAGATGCGAAGTCCCACGAATTCCTTGGCGGACTCCAGTAAATCGGGTACTTCGAGCAGGTGGACGACGAGCTGTTCTACGGCTTCGGTCTGCGACCGGACCGGACCTGACCGGGCGCGGGCTGGGCGAGCGGTTCGTTCGTGACGGGCTGTCGTTCGCCCGCAAGCACTATCCGCGCACGCGCGTCGTCCTCGACGTCGCCGCGTTCAACCGTCGGGCCCTCGCCGTCTACACTCGCGTCAGCTTCATCGAGACCGGCCGCCGCACCGAGAGGTTCGAGGGCTATGGCGATGTCGAGTTCGTCGAGATGGAACTCCTCGACACGGAGATGTCAGGCTGACGCCGTACCGACCCGCAACCGCTCCCAGATCGTGCGCCCGCTGTTCCCGGTCGGCCAACTTCACTGGCACGAGCTCCCAAGGGGCCTGGTTCGATGGCAACGGACCGACTTCGATGGCGACGGACACACCCATAGATGTCACGCTCCGTCAGGGTCGCCCGCGGAGTCGGTGTAGGCCGTCATGATCTCGATCGCGACCGGCAGGAAGTCTGCCGGGCCGCCGCTGACTTCGGACACGGGCGTCTCCCTCTGCGCGAGCGGTACCTTGGTCAAGACATCAGTTGCAAAGCCTACGTAACTGCAAGGTCTGTTCAACTGTGGGCTCGGGGTCGACTCGCCGGTTCGCCGGCCGGCGAACCGGAAGGGTCGCGATCTTCAGATGTCGCCGACGTTTGATGACCGAGGGTCCTGGCCAGGCTGTCGGGCGCCGGAGGGGCGCCGGATCAGTCCGGTCCCCGTCTAGTCAGGTGTTGACGATCAGCCAGCTACCTGCGGCACGGGCGGCCACCGCGTTGCGGGGCCTGCGAGGGCTGCGGGCTGACGAAGCTACGGCGTTGGTCCAGAGGCCGCGGACGTAGCGTCGATCTGGAGGTGCTGTTCTGTCGGATCGTTGTGATTCATTGAGTCGGTGATCTCACCCGCGCCGTTCTCCTATACCTCGGTGAGGCTGACCCTTCGTCCCTCCCGGGTGATCATCGTGATCGATGGAGGTGAGCACTGGGGCTACTGGGCTCGCCGTGCGCTCTACCGTGCGAGCCGCATCTGGGGCGGTGGCGGCTTCGTGGTCGTGCCGCACCGTGACGGCAAGGTCAGTCCGATCCTTTTGGCCGCGTGCCAGGCATACGATCCGGACTTCGTCGTGACCTACAGCCCTACGGTCGAGGACTGCGAGCACTTCACCCCCGGCTGGTTCCAAGTAGCCGCCGAAGGTGGCGCACTCCTGAAGGCCGAGGAACGGGACCGCGCCTTCGAGGCCGCACGGACTACCGAGATCGACTCGGTTTCCGACGAGGCCGCCCGCGACGAAATCGCGAAGGTCTGTTCTGTCTACAGGATCGGTGGCGACGACGTCACGTCGGTCGGTGAGGAGGTCATGTCGATCGGCGACGGAGCCGCAGGCCATTTTGTGGACATCGGGGACGTTCCTGGTACCTGGTCCGGCGCCGTGTTGGGCTGCCCTTCGGGGTGGGGTGGAATGGTCGGGGCCGCGGTCGCTCTACATGCCGGTGTCGCCGAGCCTCCGTCGCGGGACGCGGTGGAGCCGGACCTCACCGACGAGACGCTGGACCGGCTGATTGACCGGCTGCTCGGCAGCGGTCTCGCCGCTGCCGGAGCACCTGACGAGTTGGTTTGGTACCCGGGAGCCGCGGGCGGTATCGATACGCGAACCGCGACGAGCGCCCGCGAGCGCACGATGAGTCACATCGAGCCGATCTTGACGGGGACCGGCTACGGGCGTTCCGGACTACTCGTGCTGGGTAACACGGCGGAAGACTTCGCGCTTGCGGGCCTGTGGCAACAGACGTTCGGCGTGGCGTGTTGGCTGCCGTCGGCCCTGGGTGTCGACCGTGCCGAGTTGCCGTGGACGCTGGGGTACGGCGTCGCCCACTTGGCCCGAAGCCTGCGCCGGTCCCCAGCGGGGCTAACGATCACCTCAATATCACAATCATCCGACAACCTTGCTGTGATCCGCGAGCGTTTGATGGCGGCGAATCCGGTTGTCTCGGTGTCCTGGGCAGGCGAAGAGATCGCCGGTGATGACGACCGAAAAGCGAGGCCAAGGCGTGCACCGCTGCGAGCGGACCCACTGAAGATCGTTCCGGCGTCCGAACTGTGCTGGCAGCAGCCCACATCGGTCGCGCTCGCGATACGCGATCAGTGGGACAGCGCCGTGACCGTTCCGGTGACCGTTGACCGGACCGGCACGACGGTCATGGCCGCGCCGCTTCCCGCGCCCGTACTGACCGGCGCTGAGTTGAGCACGGTCCCGGATCTGAACTGGCATGTCGATGTCCGCTGGTCAGCAGGACGAGCAGTTCGTCGACGTGGCGTCGCCGGCCACGAACTCCTAGCAGAGCCGACCCCCTTTCCGTCGGTGTCGGTGCGAAGCAGCCGCGACGGGGTTTCCTACCAGGCAGAACGGGTCGATCTTGTGGTGGCGGGGATACGGCCGGAGAACAGGCTCGCCAGGCCCGCACTCCGCGATCTGAGCCTTGAGAGCTGGATCGCCGCCAAGTGCAGACAGCAGGGGATCGTCGCGCAGCCCAGCGGCGCCGGACGCCGGACGGCACTCCTGGCCTCGATGCTCGGCGGACGCAAGGAGTACGTCGAGCTGTTCGGTGGGGCTCTCCTGCCCGCGCTGCGAGAGATGTCCCCGAAGAGTGCGCGCAGCGATGAGGCATATCCGGACCAAGAGGGCGTGGCGTTGTCGCGCGCGGAAGGCGTCCTGACCTTCACTGGTATATGCAGCCGGGTGCCTGCCGTGCCCGCAGAGGGTGTACGTGAACGCCTCGATGCGGCTCTACGCTCAGGGGTGCTTCGACGAGGTTTGGTGCTTGATTGCATCTCCTGCGGGCGTAAACAGTTCCAGACAGTCGACAGAATCGGTCAGCGGTGGACCTGTTTGCGCTGCGATGCGGGGAACGACTTGGATGCGCCCGCGTGGCGGGCACCGCTCGCCGAGCCGAAGTGGTTCTACGATCTACACCCGGCCGGTCGCGAGGTGTTGCGCGAGAACGGGGATACGGTGGCATTGCTGTCGGCATACCTGCGCCATCAAGTGGAAACGGGTGCCAGATTCTTCGACGATGTTGAGGAAGTTGAGCTTAAATCTACAGATGGCCCCGAGGTGGAACTTGACCTGGTTGCGTACTCGAATGACGTCCTCACTATAGCGGAATGTAAGAGTTCTGCCGACAAGATGGTCGGAAAGGTGGGGAGGCGTGAGGTGGCGAAGAAATGTCATGCTGCGGCGAGGCTGCGGGCGGATCGGCTGGTGTTTGCCACTGAAAAACCGGCATGGGGCGAAGAAACTGGGCGTCTTGTGGTAAACGTCGTGACGGGATTTCCGGGTTGGGCGCCGCTTCGCCGACCCCGGCTGGCCATGGTGTCGGGACTCGGAACCGATGCGGTGCAAGAACTAGAACTCTGACACCCTACCCGCCAAGAAGGACGTCCGAGCAAGTCCGGCCGCATGGCCGAGACGGCCGATGCCTCTGATTGAACTGCTCGGATTGGGACCGGGCTTTGGCGTCGCGCTCCACGAATGCAACCAGCCACAGCCCTCCGCTCTTTCGCGGCACCCACCACTATGGTGTTAGCCTACGGACGCGACCGTGAGACTTGGTGATCTCTCGTCGATGTCGTCGATGGCTTTTCAAAGCTGGGATTGACGGTTGGTTTCAGCTCGAAGCTATGCAACGAGGGCGCGGGATGCTCGGCATTGATCTTGAAGTGCTTGCGGAGGGCTTCCGCGGAGATCGGGCGACGGTGGCAGATAAGTTTCTGCCAGTTCGGGACATGGCCGGAACGGGGTGGTCATCACGCCTCGCCCAGAGCCGAGCAGCTGCTCTTCGCGTCGACTGCTGCGAGGTGATGCAGCGGCTGGGTGGGCGTCCTTGATCGGCCTCCTCCGCGGTTATCGCCGAGCATCTTGATCAACCATCTGATCGACGAAACCGCCTACTTGCACCCTTCGCTCGCCGCCGCCGGTTATTCGTCGTCGCCGGTTTTTGTCTCAGCCGCGATTGCCGCCTCCAGCCATTTGAGGCCGCTCATGTAGAAGGCCTTGGTTTCAACGGGCAATGCCTCGTCACGGGCGCGCTCGGCAGTCTGTTCGCGGTGGTAGACAAGTTCTTGTGGAGCTTCACCCGGCCGCGACAGCGACCAAAATGTTGGATGCAGCATGTCGCGCAGGCGGGCGTCGATCTCGTCGGTGAGTTCGGTCGGGGGCGCAGCGCCGATGCGTGCGAGGACCGCGGAGACAAAGTTCGGCCGGGCGATGACTAGCCCGTCGCATTGCCGTAGCCCTCGAAGCAGCCGAGCAAGTTGCTTCAGTTCTGCGGTCTCGACGACGTCGACGAGGGCCAGTTCGGCTCCGTCGGTAGGACGAGAGCCGAGAACAGTGAGGACAAGGCCGGGGAGCAACGTCCATGGTCGGAGGTCGGTGAGGGTAAGCCGGCGGAGCCAGGCCGCGATCTCTGTTGGGTGTTGATCGAGTGCTTCGGGCAGTCCTACGACGTCGGGCGCGCGACTGTCCTCTATCCCCAGTGCGGTTAGGGCGGTGAGGACCTGGGCGGGCAGGCGGCGTGCGATGCTGGCGACGAGGCATTGGATGTTGGTGTCGTCCCAGCCGATGAGCTGGGTGAGGTTGAGGATGGCGAGGGCCGCTTCGTTGTCCAGCGTGCCGCCCCAGGCCTCAAGGTCGTAGTTGCCCGCGGCTTGCAATGCCTGGGTGATACCCCAGGGCGCGTCACGGGCTACGTCTGCGAGTAGCTGTGCGGTTCCCGCCGGGTCCCTGCGTAGTTGGGGTGCGGTGCCTGCGGCAAGCTGGTCGCGCAGGTCGGGGTCACCGGCACGCAGTGCCTCGATTTGGATCATTTCGAAACGGGTGTCGAGTTCCGACCAGCCGAGGGTGAACCCGCGGGCGGCCGCGCGGCGCACTCCGCTGCGGCCATGAAGCAGCGTCGGGATGGCGAGGCTGAAGGTGTCGGAGTCGTGTCTCGCCCACGCGTCGAACACCACGTAGAGATAGTCATCAAGTGGCCCATCGGCCAGGCCTATCGCCGCGTTGGCGAGATCACGGAGCCGATCGGGCCACGCCTGACAGAGGTGCTGCAGAAGTGGCCGCGCGCCCGGAGCGGCGCGTTCGGCTGGTTGGACCTGGTCGATCTTGCGGAGGCGCTCATTGAGCGTTTCGATAATGCCCGCTGCGTCATGCTCGGCCCACAGCGCCGTCGCCACCGTTGCCCACATGGTCGCGAGAGCCTGCCATCTCTGCTCGGCACGGATGCCGAGGTCTTCGTCGGCGCGGGGCGTTCCACCGGTCGGTACGGGAATCCCGCGGCGAGAGGGCAGCAGGACGTCGGGAGCGCCGAGGAGCGCGGCGGTGAGATCGTCCTCCGGATGCTCGTCGAGTTCGGTGACGAGGGTGAGCGCGGCTGTGCGCACCGCTTGCGATCTCGCGCGGGTGGCGTGCCAGGAGACCTGGTCACGCAGCCGTCGGCGGACCAGTGGTTCGGTCGCTGCCTCCGCGATCTCAGACATGGCGCCGAGGGTCGCGAGGTCCTCGGACTCCCAGGCGAGGATGTTGTCGAGGGTGACGGTCATGCCGACGTACTGGGCCGGCTCGTGGAGCGCGGCGCCGAGTAGATCGACGGCTTCGCACGTGCGGCGCAGCGAGGGGCCAGTGCCTTCGCGGATCAAGAGGGTGCGGATCCGACGTCGTAGATCGGCGGTCTTGTCGGGGCTGATCAGGTATGGGAGGAGCTTGATGCCATCGCGGTGCCAGACCGTCGACATCGCGCTCTTCGCGACCAGGGACTCGAGGGCGAACAGCGGCGTTCGCACGGCGTCGAGGGGGTCGGGTTTCGCCGACCAGGCCTCTACCTTCTCTATCGCCGTCCTGGCCGCAGTGACGGATCCGGGGCGGTCCATGGTCGTGAGTCGCTCGGTGACCAGGCGGACAGGGTGATCGGGGGTCTGGTGCACGGGCCGGCCGTCGACCAACGCAAGGGCGCATAGATGGTCGAGGGCGCCGGCGAGGAGAGCTGGCTTCGCTGCGACACAGCGTGCTAGCAGCGGTACCGCCTGGTCTAGCGCCTTTTCTACCTGACGAGCAGCGAGATCGTGCATGCCTAGCGGGCGCTGGACTGGTGTGAGCATCGCCAGGAGCTGGTCGAGCAGGCTGAACAGGCGGGTGGGCTGGACTTCCGCGAGGATGGTGGCCCTGGTGAGGAACGCGTGGATCTCCACGAGGTCGGTCAGGTCGATCTGGGCCACGACATCCAGCCATACCGGCTCGAAGATGTCAGGCCCGTCGGTCTCACTGAGACGCCACGACACCTCGGCCAGGTTCGCCACCAGCGACCAACGCGAGCTGGTCTCACTGAGCGCCCGCCAGACTCGTAGGGCGAACCCGGAGTCGTGCCCGCCTACCGCTGCCGCTCTGGCAAGGACCTCGTCGGCGACGATTTCAGGTCGCACCCATGCCTGACCATGGGCCTCGACCAGCACATGCGCTTCGCGGAAGGCGTGCCTGATAGTGACCAGATCTTCGGGCGGAGCCTTCGCGAGGGTGGCGATCTTGTCGTACAGGTCGTGGTCGTTGACCCGGAACGGGGCAATCGCGCAGACGTACTTGAGGAACCTGGTCGCTGTCGGCTGATCTATACCTTCGGGGACCCTGCCGGCGATCTCGTCGCTGAACGCTAGGAGGACCTCGTCGCGGAAGCCTTGGTCGAGGGCCAGCGGGACGGGAGCTAGTTTGTCGCGGCGCGCGAGCTCTACCGCGACGACAGCAACCAGCGGGCAGTCGCATCCCACCCGCGCGAGATGTTCGACGAACACGTCCGGAAGCGGCGGGCCGTCGGCGACGAGTTCGTCGACCAGCATCTGCGCGGCTCGAAGATCCAAGGTTGTCAGCTCGATCACGTCGCGGTCGCCGTCAAGTCCCGCCCGGTGCACCGCCTGATTGACCGCTGCGTGGTGGAGGCCACGGGTGGTCAGAATGAGGACTGTTCCCGGGGTCTTCTTCGCCTGTGCGAGCAGAGACAGCAGATGCGCCTCTGAGCGCTTGTGGACATCCTCGACGAGGATCGACGCCGCACCGTCGGGAAGCTCCGCCAGTGCTATCCCGTCGAGCGTGGCCTCCTCCTGGAGAACGAGTGCCGGGACCTCCGGCCACCGGTCCGCCGCCCGGCGAAGCGCCTCCAGCGCAAGGCGCGACTTACCCCGCCCCCCAGGACCGGTCACCAGCACCACGCGCACACGCTCGCCGACTGGATCCAGATCGTCGAGTAGACGGCGTAGCTGCGACTCCCGCCCGACCAGCGTGGCCCGATGGTGGTGGATCGCGTCGGGAGCTAGCCACGACGCGAGGTGCTCCGCGACGGGCAAAAATGCGGGTGGCCGACGGGGCACCTCATGTCCGGCGTAGAAGTTAATCGTCCCGTTGTTGACCCCGGTGGCCTGACCGGAGGGCGCAGACACGTTCCCGATCGCGACGCCGATCTGCTCGCCGGCCGTCGAGGACTGAGACTCATCGCCAGCTGCCGCGGACTGCGGGAAGGCCGCGGCAGCAGTCTCGAGACGGGACGGCCAGTCCGGACCAACGGCGCCCGCCGCAAGCAGCCGAATGGTCTCGATCCACCACGCCAGCGCCGGCAGCGCGGCGGTCCAACCCGGCTGCCGCTCTCGCGGTAGGCCAACCTGGGCGATCACTTGCTGTGCCGACAACGGATCCGGGAAACGCGCGGCGAACACCGCCGCGATCTCTTCCGGGGGCAGGCTCTCCACCGCGCTCACCCCTCGAAGATCACCGTCTGGCCCCCACTCTCGACGTCCAGCATCCCAGCAACCGCCCCGAAGGCGACGCTATCCATCTGAGATGGGCTCACGATCTACACGGGCGCTGCCTTACAGTAGCCCTCTCAGGCACCGGGTTGGATCATCGGGCGGGGGGCGCGGTCGCGCCTTCACCGAACCCGTGGTCGGTGGCTTCGCTGGTGCGGTATGCGACAGTGCCACACTGTTCCGGTGAGTGATGGAGCCTCGGTGGACGGTTCTGCTGGCGGTCGGGCTGGCGGCAGTGATCGTGACTTTTTCGTGTCCTACACCCAGGCCGACCGCACGTGGGCGGAGTGGGTTGCCTGGACGTTGGAAGGGGCTGGCTACACGGTCCTGATCCAGGCCTGGGACTTCGTACCGGGCTCAAACTGGGTGACGGAAATGAACGAGGGCGTGTCGCGAGCGGCGCGGACGGTCGCGGTCCTCTCGAACGCGTACGCCGGCTCGGTGTATGGCCGGGCTGAGTGGCAGGCAGCGTGGGCGGTCGATCCCGATGGTGCAGCCCGCAAGCTGCTGGTAGTCCGGGTAGAGGAGTGCGCCCGGCCGGGGCTGCTAGGTCAGCTGGTCTCCATCGACCTGTTCGGCAAGCCTGAGGGCCAGGTAAGCGCGGAGCTGGTGGACGCGGCTCGACGGGCGATATCCGGCGGACGCGCCAAGCCACACACCGCGCCGACGTTCCCTGGGGGCATGCCGGTGCCGCCGGCCTTCCCAGGTCAGCGCACGGCGGCCAGACCGGATGATGATCCGCCCGCGGCAGCCGGTTCGATTCGGATCGGGAACGTGGCCGCTCCCGGCGGGCAAGCCGTAGGGATCAACTACGGCCAGTTGACGCAGCACCAAGCCGCACCGGCCGAGACCGCGGCGGGTGCGGTCCTGAAGCGTCGCCTGCCGAGGGTTGCGCCAGCCGAATTCAGCGTCTATGAAGAGTTGTGCAATGTGTTCGACTACCTCGCCGACCAGTTTCGCGAGGATTTTCCTGCACTTCGGGAATCTGGTTTCATTGGCAGCATCGACGCGTCATCGGACCGAGTTCTGGTACGAGTGGAACGTCGAGGTCGGATATCGTATGCGATCGACATTGCACGAGGAAGTCAAGGGTTCGGCGACAATCGGATCACCTTTGCCTTCGGTTACCGCGAGGGCCTTGGTGGTGGCTTCAATGCTTGGGCCACGCCCTTCTTCGATACTCAGACGCAGCAAGCCAAGCTGAAATACACTGACTTTTCGTTGGCCGGTTCGGGTGGCAGCATGGAGCGTGAACTGACCCGCGAGGAACTGTTCGACTCTCTGTGGGAGCGAATGGTAGAGACGCTTGAACACCAACCCCATTAGCAGTCCTACTGCCCCATGGTGAATCGTTCAAGCTGCCATGCTGAATGCCTGTCTGCGACAAGTCGCCGCGCTAGCGGCTAAGAGCTTGTCTCACGTGGCCAGTTTCTTCCAGCAGGTCAGCGCCGCTGCCAGGGTGAGGAATCCGAGGAAGTTATGGCCGTTGCGTTCGTAGAGGATGGTGAGGCGGCGGTAGCCGCCTAGTCAGGCCATCGTCCTCTCGACCTTCCACCGGTGGCGGCCGAGCCTCTCGCTGGACTCGAAGCCCTTGCGGGCGATCCGGGGCACGATCCCCGCGGTCGCGCAGGAATCGGCGCGGGTCATCGCTGTCGTAGGCCTTATCGGCGCGCAGCTTGCCCGGCTTGCGGCGCCGTGGGCCGCGCCGGGAACGGACCGCGGGGATCCCCGTGACCAGCGGGATCAGAGCGCGGCCGTCGTGGAAGTTGGCGCCGGAGACCCCGACGATCAGCGGGAGGCCGGCGGCGGCGGTGAGGACGTGGAGTTTCGAGCCGGCTTTGCCTCGGTCGACCGGGCTCGGACCGGTCAGCGAGCCCCTTTTTGGCCCGCACGCTCGCGGAGTCCACGATCGCCGAGGTCCAGTCCACGTTCCCGGCGGCTCCGTGCCCGTCCAGCACCGCCCGGTGCCGTCGGGGCCATAACCCGGCCCGGGTCCAGGCCTGGAACCGGCGGTGCGCCGTCGGCGCGGACACCCCGAACGACGGCGGTAGATGCCGCCACGCACAACCCGACGTCAGGACGTACACGACCGCGGTGAACACCGCCCGCTCGTCCGCCGGAGCCGTGCCCCCGCCCTGCGGACGCGGCGCGAACGGAGGCAACAGAGGCTCCACGAGCTCCCAGAGCTCGTCCGGTACCAGCCGCGAGGCAAGGCGGTCACTCACACCTCAGGTCATGGAAGAAGATCTACCACGGCCACGCGAGACACGCTCTAAGCAATCTGATGCCGAAGTCGCCGCTATGCGGTAGTTGGCAGAGACTCGAACTCGGTGGCAACCTGAGCGGCTTCTGCCACAGGATCGAGCCGATGGCCGGGTTCGGTCCGTAGCTGCGCGACGAGACCACGGGCTGTGCCGGCACCGACCTGGAGGCGTTTGCGGAGACTCTCGGCAGAGATCGGACGACGATGGGCCTGCCAGTGGAGTGCGTCCTCAACGCGGGCACGGCCAAGAAGATCCTGATCGGAAGCACGTCTCTGCTGGTCGCGGTGGTCGGCCCGGACCGCCTCCCGTGGGCGCCGCATCGGGTGGCCTGCCACCAGCGGATCCGGCTGGCCTGCTGCGGTCGCGGTTCGACTCCCGAGCGCCGATGTGGAGCCCGCCTCCTCGCTGCTCGCGGTCGCCTGCAGGGCTTGCAGGAGTTCCGGTCCGATGTGGGACCAGCCAATGAGTAGACAGCAGCCGACAGCGTCGAACGCGGCACGGCCGTAGTGGCTTTCAATGATCGGCTCTGCGGTATTCAGCGCGAGCGTAACGAGACTGCAGAAGATGAGCAGGCGCTGAGCTGGTCGTATCTGCTCTCGGTTCGCACCGCCAAGGGCGAGCTGACGGGTCGCAACGAGTAGCGCCACAACCGAGAGATCAACGGCGGGCGCGACCAGTGGAGCTATGTAGGCGGGAACGCCCAGCCGGATCCCCAGCGCCCACACATTGCCGAGTCCGAACAGGAAGCTCAGTGCGACGACGCTGGCAATCAGCATGGTGACCGCCCGAAGCGCGAACGACCGGGTCTCGTGGTCGACGGGTGGAGTGAACGATACGTCGTTCATCGGCCGGCCCCCGTCTGGCCTGCGAGAACGAGGTCACCGGAGAGGGTGACCGGTGGTGGGGTAATGGTTCGAGTCCCCCCTCGGACACAACCTTTACGCCTACATGCCTTGAGGCAGGCGTTGCTGCGACCAGCAGCCTCTGCTCAGAGGGCATGTAGGTCAGGCGGACTCCCAGCGCAGCGTAGACCTTCGCCTTGTCCTCCGGATCGGCGTCGCGAAGCACCCGACGGAGATCATCCAATCGCTCGACAAGATCCGCGATCTCCTGGCGGGACAGACGCGGCCGTGCCTGTCGGGAGCAGGTGGAGAGGACGGCCTGGGCGGCGGCGCGCTGCGCTGTCGTCTCCGCGATCCAACCCGCGACGGTCGTCTCGTCGGCACCTGCGTCAAGGGCGGCCCTGTAACGGGCGAGCTTGCGGTCGCACTCAGCCACCTGCCTCTGTGCGGCGGCCCGGCGAGGGTCGTCCGCTTCCGGGTCGCTCTGGGCCTGGGTCATGGCGTCGATCGTGTCGGAGACGCGGTGGGGTGCGAAGCGGGTGAACAGCCAGTCGTCGAGGGGCCGGACGATCGCCGCTTCGCGCAGGTAGACGTTGCTCGGATGGTGCACGTGGTTCGCCAGGGCGTACTCCTGGGGGTAGCGGCAGCGGTAGTGCGCCTTCCCGTTGATCCAGTTACCCTGCATCTTCCGGGTGCACAGACCGCAGTGCAGCATCCCGCGGAACAGGTAGCGACGGGTGTCGCGCCGCTGGCCGCGTTCGCTGGGCGGGACGACCCTGCGGGCAGCACGCAGCGTCTGTGCCTGGGTGAAGGTGTCGATGTCGATGATCGCGGGATGGGCCCGCTCGGTAGACCACACCCAGGTCTCGGTCGCGTTCCACCGAAACTTGGTCTCATAGCCGAGGGCCACGTCCTCGACGTCGAGCAGAACGTCTTCCTTCCGCTGCTTCCCCCAGATCTCGTGGCCGGTGTACCGGGGGTTGGAGAGGATCGTACGGATCGCACCCTTCGACCAGGCCAGACCTTCACGGTGGCGGTTACGGGCCCGATCGTTGGCGGACGGGCACGGGATCCCGTCGGCTGTCAGCCCTTCCGCGATCGCGAAGACTCCCGCACCACCGAGGAACATCTCGAAGATCCGGACCACCACGGGGGCCGTCGCAGGATCGGGTTCGAGGCGGTGCAACCGTCGCCCATCGGCAGCCTTGGCCGGGTTCGGATGGGGCCCGGCGTCGGCGAGCCGGTACCCGTAGGGCGGCCGGCCCCCGAGATAGCGGCCCTCGACCTTGGTCTGCGCCTGCATCGCCGACCGCACCCGGATCTTGATCCGGTTCCGCTCCCCCTTGGACATGCCACCGAACACCGACATGATCATGTCGTGGGCTTCCGACGTCGGGTCGATCGGCCCGCCGACCTCGGGCACCCACAGCGCGACGCCGTAATGCTCGAACACGGGCATCGTCAGGCTGTACTGGTTGCCGTAGAACGCACGGTGTGGTTCACCGACCACCACAGCATCAAAGCCGCGCTCCCGGTCGGCCAGCGCAGCAAGAAGCAGACTCGCCTGCGGACGCCGTTTCCACGGCAGCGAGCGTGACTGGCCGACATCGAAGTACTCGGCCACGATCTCCCCATGGCCGTCGATCAGCGCCGTAGCACGGGCGATCTGCCAGTGCCGGGATGCCTCAGGGTCCTGCTGGTCCTCGGTCGAGACTCGCCCAGTGAAGGCAAACCGTATCCGAGCCGACTCCGGCCTTCCGACGGCGGCCGGCAGAGTGGGAGAGGACGTCATCCAAATCACCACTTTCCATCCTGAACAGGATTGATGTTCCGCGGATGGCCGGCATCATCTAGCCAGCACAACCCGGGAATACTCAAGAACCGTCGCTCCGCCTCCGGCGGGCGCGACCATCACCTCTGGTCTCTGCGGATTCCTCAGTTGGTCCACGCTCACCGACAGCAAGAAGTATACGCAACAAAGCCCGTGCCGCTTCAGGGGAAAGCGGCGGCGAATCATCAAGAATAATGACACAAATAGCGTCGTCACGATGCACACCAGCCCGGTTACACGCCGTGCCCACCGCGTCCCGTTCAGCCGACTCCTCGCCATGCACCCGAGCGGCAGCTGCCTCGCCTAGGCTTTCCAGCTCAGCAGACTCTGTCGGAGCGGCTTGCTCCTCCTCCCTCACGGTCACCGACTCCAACACACACGGACCGCAGACGGACCGCGGTAGGCGCGATCACACCATTTCCTTGACCTCGCGATCCGCCGACCGTCTGACTGCAAGATGTCCAGCGCTCCCGGGCGTCGGATGGAACCTTTTCGCAAACAAACACTCGTCATACCAATGGACGCTCAGCCTACCGATCCCCGAGATATTCCCCGAGACCTACACCACAGGAGCGCGAAAACCGTCGATGCTCACTCGCCAACCTCAGAACCTCCTGAAGGCCGCCAGGGGAACCCGTAGCCGTCCCAAAATTTTTACCACCGCACGTTCGCCACCGCACGAACGGGGCCCAGGAATCCAAGCCACACGGAGGTCGCCGTCACCCCAATACCCAATGACCTCCAGCCCCCCACAACCAAACTCAAACCTATAATCTGCCGGAACATAGACTCTCGCCGCGCTACTGCGCCCGCGGATCACCTCCACGGGCGTCGGGAGAACGACGTTGACAGCCTGCTGCGGTCCGATTGTGCACGGATCACCCCCACGGGCGTGGGGAGGACAGAATCCATCGCGCACCCGAGTATTCGCGTTGCGGATCACCCCACGGGCGTGGGGAGGACAGAATCCATCGCGCACCCGAGTATTCGCGTTGCGGATCACCCCACGGGCGTGGGGAGGACCGCACGCCCGTCGTACCATCCATGTGAGTCCTCGGATCACCCCCACGGGCGTGGGGAGGACGCGCA
>NZ_FAOZ01000008.1:138405-148162 GCF_001536285.1 Parafrankia irregularis
GATCGGATCACCCCCACGGGCGTGGGGAGGACACTTGCTGATCTGGCCTTTTATACCGCCCCCTGCATCCGTTGTGTTTTCTTGGCGGCCGAGCGGTGACGCCTCGGGGGCACCGCCCAGTGATGGCTGTCTAGCAAGGAACTACGCTTCCAGGATGGATCTTGGGGGAGATCGCGGGGAGCGGTGTACCGCTGACGCCGGCAACGGCGCAGCGGTGGACCTGCGGCTTTGGGGCAAGTACGGCTCTTTGCCGTGGGCCTATCCGTTGGCGTGTCATCTGGTCGACACGGGCGCGGCCGTTGAGGTGTTGTGGCGCAGCACGGTGCCGGAGTCCGCGCGTCTGGCGGTGGCCCGCGAGCTGGGAGCGTCTGTGGAGGACGCCGGTCGCCTGGTCGCCTTCTGGGCTGCGCTGCACGATATCGGCAAGATTACTCCGGGCTTTCAGATGCAGGTTCCGAAGGCTTTCGCTGCGTTGCAGGGCAGCTATACGACGGTCGGGGCGTCGGGCCGGTTCCGTCATGAGGAGGCGTCGCAGCGGTTCCTGCATCGGGTGTTGGCCGAGCTCGGGTACGGACACGGCCTGCTCGGTAATGCGTCCGCGGCGCGGGTCGCTCAGCTGCTGGGTGGCCATCACGGCTGTTTCTACGGCGTCCAGCCACGGCATGCGGATCCGCGGGTGCCGTGCCCGGAGCTGGGAGGCAACGAGTGGGAGCGCGCACGGCGCAGCGTGTTGAGGGAGGTCTCCGCGGTTTTCGGCCCTCCGGCGGCACCTCGGGCGGTGACGGTGCTGGGCGGGGCGGTCGCATGCGGCCTGGTGGTGTTGGCGGACTGGCTGGTCAGCCAGGAGGACTTCCTTCTCGATCAGCTCCGCGATGTACCCGCGGAGGCGAGAGAACTCGACCTTCGTGAGCACCGTGACCGTTCCGCTGGACGGGTCGCGGCCCTGGCACGAGAGGCCGGGCTTGGACGGCTGTCGTTGCGTGGCGGGTCGTTCGCTGCGGAGTTCCCTGAGTATCCGCCGAACGCGCTGCAGAGTTCTGTCGCGGCGGACCTGCCTGGGCTGGTGACGGGGCCGGGTCTGCTTCTGGTGATGGCCCCGATGGGGATGGGCAAGACGGAGACGGCGCTGCACGCCGCGCGGCTGATGGGCGATGCGGCGGGGACGTCGGGCGTGTTCGTCACGCTGCCGACGATGGCGACCTCGGATCAGATGTACCGGCGGGTTCGGGCGTACGCGCAGCGTCGCCGGGCCCCGGACGTGGATGTGGCGGTGACGTTGCTGCATTCGATGTCCTGGCTCAACGCGGCCTACCAGGACACAGCGGACGGGCTGGACGTCGATCGGGGCCCGGTGTTGACCGGCGGCGGCCAGGTGCAGGCGCACGCCGCAGGTGAGGACAACGCCGGGGCGCAGACCGCGGCGACGGTGTGGCTGCGGGGCCGCAAGCGGGGTCTGCTGGCGCCGATGGCGGTGGGCACCGTGGATCAGGCGCTGCTGACGGTGCTGCCGGTACGGCACAACGTGCTGCGGATGCTGGGCCTGGCGGGCAAGGTCCTGGTCGTCGACGAGGTACACGCCTACGACGCCTACATGCAGTATCTGTTGGCGCGGTTGCTGACATGGCTGGGTGCGTTGCGGGTTCCGGTGGTCCTGCTGTCGGCGACGCTGCCCGGTCAGGTCGCCGCGCGGCTGGTCCGCGCCTATCTGACCGGTGCCGGTGGGAAGGCGTACCGCGGGCAGGTCGAGGTGGCCTATCCGGGCTGGGTGTACGCGGACGCGGCCAGCGCGGTGATCACGACTCGCCCGTTCGAAGTCGCGTCGCGGACCCTCGCCGTCGACCTCGTCGATGTGCCGACCGTATCCGAGGACGTCTCGGCCCCGGCTGACCGCCCGGCCGCGGATGTCGGGCTGCCGGTGAAGGACGGGGCTGATCGGGCTGCTGTTGTGAAGGCGGAACTTGCGCCGCTGCTGCGGGAGAGCGGCTGCGCGATGGTTGTGTGCACCACCGTCGCCGAGGCCCAGCAGACGTTCGTCACGCTGCGGGAATGGTGCTCGAAGGCGGCGAGCTCAGCGGGTGAACCGCGGGTGATGCTGCTGCACGCCCGGATGCCGGCGCGGCAACGCGAAGCGCTGACGGAGGAGGTGACGAGAGCGTTCGGTCGAGAGGTGACCCATCGGCCCCGCAGACCCACGATCCTTGTCGCTACGCAAGTAGCCGAACAAAGCCTCGACCTTGATCTTGACTTGGTGGTCAGCGATCTGGCCCCGATCGCCCAGCTTCTACAGCGGGCGGGCCGTTGTCAGCGCCACCAGCAGGTCGACGACGAGGACCTGCGTCCACAGTGGGCGCGCAGGAATCCAAGGCTGGTGGTACTCGTCCCCCGTGGCCCGGACGGGACGCTGGAGCTGCCGAAGCGGTGGACCGCGGTGTACGACGCGTCGCTGCTGCGCCGGACCTACGAACTGCTCGCCGACCGGCACCCCCAGCCCGTGGAGATCCCAGCGGACGTGCAGCCGATGGTGGAGCAGGTCTACGACGAGACGTTCCACGAGGACCTTTCCGACGACGAGATCACGCGCTTCGCGAACGACGAGGCGGCCTTCGGTATCGCGGCCACGGTCGCGATCAAGAACCCGCGGAAGGTTCTCGATCTCAGCGAGCTCACGAAGACGGAGATCGACGAGGACCTGGTTTCCACCCGGCTGGGAGCCGAATCGGTGCGGGTGGTCTGCTGCTACGTCGACGACGACGGCACCCGCTGGCTGGATCGTGCCCGGACCTCCCGGCTGCCCGTGACCGGATACGGTCCGAAGCGCCGATTCACCTCGGCGCAGGTCAAGGCGGTGCTCTCGGAAAGCCTCCCGCTGCGGGACGGCGCCTGGCGCCGCCGCGATCGGAACACCACTGCCCCGCCGGCCGCCTGGGCTGACAACCCGCACCTGCGCGACGTGCTGGTCCTGCCGCACCGTCTCGACCCCGACGGCACTGTCCACCCGGTCACCGTCGACAAGCGCATGTTCTACCTCGACGAAGCCCTCGGCCTGACCGGCTGAGAGCACCGCGGAACGGCCAAGCAACACATTTCTGTCGGTGGTGGTCGCTAGCGTCGGTCCACGTCGACAACGGAGTCGGCGACCGGCGACGAAGCTGGAGAGCAACGGGGGTTGCCTGTGAGTAGACAGTGGTAAGCGGTCCCGCCTTCGATCTGCGAAGGCAGCCGTGGGTACCAGTTCGAGAAGAAACGGCACACGACAAGGTCGGGCTCCAGGATGTTCTGGAACGAGCGCATGAATTAACGGATATCGATGTTCCGATGCCGCCGGCGGCGGTTGGCCTGTGGCGGGTTCTCACGTTGCTGGCAGCTCGGGTGACCGAGCTGGATAAGGATGACCTGTCGGCCGGCGAGTTCCTTGAAAGGCGCAGCAAGGTTCTGGAGCGGCGCCAGTTCGCCCCGGACGACATCGAAAAGTACTTCGGCAGGTACCCAGGCCGGTTCGATCTGTTCGACCGTGAACGGCCCTGGTTGCAGGACCCGCGGCTGGCGACGGAGTGCTCCGCGACGTCGGGCCTGAACCGCATCGTGTTCGGTCGTTCCTCGGGGAACAACCAGGTCTGGCTGGGCCATCACACCGACCTGGCGCCCCGGCCGGTTCCCGCCGCGGAAGGGGCGTGGCATCTGCTCGCCACCCTCTACTACGGTCCGTCCGGGCGCTGCACGACCCGTACAGTGAAGGGCCGCTCGGAAGGAAACACGGCTGCCGGGCCGCTGCGAAGCGGACTGTCCTGCCACCCGGTGGGCAAGAATCTGTTCGAGTCTTTGATCGCAGGCATTCCCGTGCCTGACGACGGGGACGAATACCGCGACAACGCCGAGGATGAGGCCCCTTGGGAGGCCGACGGGCTGGGAGACCCGCTGCGAGGACCGGCGCCGCTGCGTGGGATGGCCCGAGTGCTGGCGGGCCGCTTCCAGCATGCGGTGCTGCTGACCCCCGATCCGTCCGGTAAGCAGGTCGTCGACGCCACGATGACCTGGGCTTGGCGTACCAAGGGCAACGAAGGTCTCGACCCCTATCTGATCTATCAGACGAACAAGAAGGGCGAGCCGTATCCGCGGCAGGCGAGCGCCACCCGCGCGACGTGGCGGGATCTGGATGCCCTGCTCCTCGACAGCGATGAGCAGCACCACCGCCCGGCGGTTCTCAGCGCGGTGCAGTACCTGCCACCCGAAACGGTGCAGCATATGCGGGTTCGGGTGTTCGGCTTCGATCAGGATGGCCAGACCCGTGACCGGCAGTTCTTCACCCAGACAACCCCGCCGGTCCTGCGCTGGCTCCAGGAACGCGACCCCGCCTTCGCTTACGGCGTCGGTCGTGTGCGCGATGCGGCGGAACGCGTCGGTCGGAACCTGACCCAGGCGTTGAAGGCGGCCTGGGCGCTACAGGCCGACCCGGCCGACGACGGGATGCACGCGCCGTCCCGTCTCGATGGTGGTCCGGGGCCGTGGGTCGCCGCCGCGGATGGGCGGTACTGGCCTGCGGCCGAGCGCGTGTTCTGGGATGTGCTGCGCCGCGCGGAGCAGGCCACCGAGGCCGATGGTGATCCGCTCGCGGTGTTCCAGGAGGCTCCGGCCCGGTTCGTCCAGGAGGCGGAGCGGGCCTACGACGACATCGCCGACCAGGTGGACGCCCGGACACATGGGCGGATGACCCGCGCGCTCGCGCGGTATCGCGGCCGGCTGCGTTCCGGTATCTGATCCAGGAGAAGACACCTCATGACTGTTCTGGACACTGCTGCGGCGGTCGATGCACCCGGCCGCCGTGGCTCGTCGTCCTACCCGGCCTGGGACGAGCTGCTGGGCCCGGCCCGGCATCTCGTACGCACGGCCGAACGGACGTTGGTCGTGCCCGCGGACCGGTCTGCGTTGCGGCGCAGTCTCGGCAAGCCGCTGGCCCATCCGATGACCCAGCCCGCGCACCGCATCGTCGCCCCCTGCCTGCAGTTCCTTCCCGATCCCGACGCCAGCAGGCTGGATCGGCGCACGCTCGTCCACATCGCTGCGGCCGAGCGGGCCTTCTACACGGTGGCGGCACTGATCGCCGCCCAGCCACGGACGGCCCGCGACAGCCATATCGCCCAGGCCGCCTCAGCGCAGCGGCACGTCGCAGCCTCGGTCGAACCTCCGGCTGAGGCCGGCGGTGAAACGGCGAAGGCTGGCAGCGGAACGGCAGGCACCCCGGGTACCCAGGCCTCCGTCGCCGTGCCGCCGCAGACAGACACATCTGCCGAATCCACCTCAGGCGCGGCGCAGGGCGTGAACCTGGGCCGCTGCCTGGCGGGGGCGATCAACAGCCGTCCCGGTGCCGAGCGTGCCGCGGTGTACCGGCGGTTGGAGCCCCGGCTGCGGCTGCTATGTCGCCAGGACCTCGACGGAGTGCACCGTCATCTCCCCCCGCTGATCCGCCAGCTACGCGCGGACGAGGTCACCGTCGACTGGGTCCGGCTCACCGTCGACCTGGCTCGCTGGGGCACGTACCCCGATCAGGTCGCGAAGACCTGGCTGCAGCAGTTCTACCGGACGGCCCGCCTCACCGGCGGCCCGGCCGATTCCCCCGACCTCGACACCACTGACGACACCGAAGGCGAGACGTCATGACCGCCCGTTTCGTGGACATCCACCTGCTTCAGCCCGTTCCCTACGCCAACCTGAACAGGGACGACCTCGGCGCGCCGAAAACCGTCGTCTACGGCGGGAAGTCACGGACCAGGGTGTCGAGCCAGTGCTGGAAAAGGCAGGTCCGTCTGGAGGTCGAGACCGCGCTCGACGATCCCGCGGTACGCACCCGGCGGATCATCAGCGCCGTCGCGGAGCGGTTGACCGGCCAGGGCTGGCCCGCCGAGCTCGCCACCTACGCCGGCCGGCAGGTTCTGCTTTCCGCGGGCAAGAAGGGAATCAAGACCGAGGCCGCGGACACCGGGAACGGCGAGGGCAACGGCGGAGCAAAAGGCAAGGCCGACAAGGCTGAGATCTCCTCGGTACTGCTCTACCTGCCTGCCGCCGGCCTCGACGAGCTCGCCGTGCTCGCCGCGGCCCACCGGGACCGCCTCGAGACCGAGATCGCGAAGAAGCCGGCGCAGCAGCGTCCGGTGCTGCCGGTCGACGAGGTCGCCGCGATCCTGTCCAGCCGGACAGGCACGATCAACCTGTTCGGGCGGATGCTCGCCGAGCTGCCCGGCGGCAAGGTGGACGGTGCGGTGCAGGTCGCCCATGCGTTCACCGTGCACGCCACCGACCCCGAGGTCGACTTCTTCACCGCCGTCGACGACATCCCCGCGTTCGGGGACGCCGGCAGCGGCCACATGAACGCCGGTGAGTTCTCGGCCGGAGTCTTCTACCGGTACGCCAGCCTCGACCTGGCCGGGCTCGTCGCGAACCTCGACGGCGACAAGGCCACCGCGTTCGAGCTGACCCGCCACTTCCTCGGCGCGTTCGTGGCCGCGCTGCCGTCGGGGAAGCGCACCGCCACCGCGCCGAACACCCTGCCCGAGCTGATCTACGTGGCGGTGCGTCAGGACCGGCCGATCTCGCTCGCCGCGGCGTTCGAGCGGCCCGTCCCGGCCGGGATCGAAGGCGGCCACGGCGAACCCGCCCGCGAGGTCCTGTCTGACTACGCCACCGGCCTGCACCGTTTCTGGGGTACCGACCAGATCACCCTGCATGGTCAGGCATCGATCGACGGCAAGGCCCGCGACGGCCTCGGTGACAGCTATGACTCCTGGCCGGCGCTGCTCGATGCCACCCTCGCCGCCGCCGCCCGCGAGGAATCGGCGGAGGGCGCCGCGTGAGCGGACTCGTCCTGCGCCTCGCCGGGCCGCTGCAGTCCTGGGGTGAACACAGCGTGTTCGCGGTGCGGGACACGGCCGGTTTCCCGACCCGCTCCGGTCTGATCGGCCTGTTCGCCGCCGCGATGGGCCTTTCCCGCGGCAAGTCGTTGACCCGCTTCGACGACCTGCGGCTGACCGTCCGCGTCGACACCCCCGGAGTTCTGCTCACCGACTTCCACACCGTCGGCGGTGGCCTCCCCGCCCATCGCACCGTGCCCACCGCGGACGCCAAACGCCGCCCCGGCGACACCGGCACCATCGTCACCCGTCGCCGGTACCTGTCCGATGCCGTGTTCACCGTCGCGGTCACCGGCCCCGACGACATCCTCGACACCATCGGGCAGGCGCTGGAACGTCCGGTCTGGCAGCCCTACCTGGGGCGACGATCCTGCCCACCCGACGAACCGCTCATGCTGCGTCGCAGGACCGCGGACCCCGAAGGTGACCTGCGCACCCGGGTACCACTGCCACGCCGACCGCGCAGCAGACCCGGCCCCGACGGGCTGGTCGAGATCGATTTGCTGAGCGAGACCGAACCCGGAGATGGACGGGCCGCGCTCACCGAACTCGCCGACGTGCCCGAAAGCCTCGATCCTCTCGATCGCCGCTATCGGCGGCGTGCCGTCTACCGGCAGACCGCCCACCTGCCCGGGACCCTGCTCGCCGGCCCCGGCCGTGGTTACCAGCAGGCGCTGTACCAGTACATGCGTGCCGACCAGGAGCAGCCGTGACCGCCTGGCTGATACAGATCACCCCGGACGAACGGCGCCGCGACATCCGCCGTGAGCTCACCGACGCCGACCGCCTCCACAAGCGGCTCATGATGCTCATCCCCGACGACCTCGGGGACGACGCCCGTACCCTCGCCGGGCTGCTGTTCCGCGTCGACCGCACCCGCACGGGCACCCGGCTGCTCGTCCAGACCCGCCTCGAGCCCGCCCTCGACCGGCTGCCCCCGGGCTACGCCCAGGCCGCGACCCGCAAACTCGGCCCGTTCCTCGACAGCATCACCAGCGGCGCCGCCGTGCACTACCGGCTCACCGCGAACGCCGCCAAACGCGGCGGCCGCAACGCAGGGCCCCAGACAGGGAAGATCATCCCGCTGCGGGGCGCCGCAGCCGACGACTGGTGGGCCAACCGGGCCGCCCGCTGCGGGCTGGAACTACGCAGCCTGACCGGCACCCCCGAAGACGACGTCACCGGCCTCCGTCACGACGGCCGGCGTATTCGTCACGCCCTGACCCGCTTCGACGGACACGCCGTCATCACCGATCCCGAGGCCGTTCGCAGCGCGGTCCTCGACGGTGTTGGCCGCGCCCGTTCCTACGGCGCCGGTCTGCTCAGCCTCGCGCCGCTGCGCGCTGCCGGATGAGCGTCACCCGCGCACCCCAGACCGCCAAACATCGCCTCGGCCGGCCCACCCTGGCCATGCTGCCCCGCGTCGCCGATTCCCTGTCTTTCCTTTACCTGGAATCCGTCCGCATCACGCAGGACGACACCGGCATTCTCGGCTACGTCGAAAAACCTGACGGCATCGAAAAGGTGTACCTGCCCACCGCGGCCCTGTCCTGCCTGTTACTCGGCCCCGGAACCTCCATCACCCAACCGGCGCTCGCCACCCTCGCCCGACACGACACCAGCGTCGTCTGCGTCGGCGCCGGCGGGATCCGCAGCTACGCCAACATCCAACCCGCCGGCCTCACCACCCGATGGCTCGAACAGCAGGCCCGAACCTGGGCCGACGACTCCCTGCGGGTCCAGGTCGCCGCACGCATGTACCGGACCCGTTTCGCTGTCGACGTCCCCGAGAGCACCACCCTCGCCCAGCTACGCGGGATGGAAGGGCAGCGGGTCAAGGCCTACTACAAACTCCTCGCCCAGAAACATCGCATCCCCCGCTTCCGCCGCAACTACGACCCGGCGAAATGGGACACCCAGGACCCCGTCAACCTCGCCCTGTCCGCCGCGAACACCTGCCTCTACGGCATCGTCCACGCCGCCGTCTGCGCCCTCGGCTGCTCCCCGGCCCTCGGCTACATCCACAGCGGCACCCAACTCGCGTTCGTCTACGACATCGCCGACCTCTACAAGGCGAAAACCACCATCCCGCTCGCGTTCGCGCTCCACGACTCACCCGACCCCGAACGCGCCGCCCGCTCCCGACTCCGCGAGGAATTCCGCCTCATCCGCCTCCTTCCGAACATCATCAACGACATCCAGAACATGCTCGACCTCAGCCGGGACCTCGACACCGACGACGACCCGGGCGACCGCGCCAGCCTCGCCGTCGACATGGTCCACCTCTGGGACCCCGACCTCGGGGCCCTCCCCGCCGGCGTCAACTACAGCAACGACATCCCGGCCGCCGGCGACGACATCCCGGGGCTGAGCCCGCCGGCCGGCACCCTCGACAACGGCGACATCGAGGACGACGACGTCCTCATCAACCTGGGCAACCCATGGCCTCAATGATCGTCATCTCCACCACCGCGGTTCCCGACCACGTCCGCGGCGCCCTCAGCCGCTGGCTCATCGAACCCACCGCGGGCCTGTACGTCGGCACCGTCTCCGCCCGCGTCCGGGACGAACTCTGGAACGCCGTCGCCGCCAGCGTCGCCGACGGAGCCGCGGTCTGCATCCACCCCGCCGACACCGAACAGGGCTTCAACATCAGAACCGCAGGCGAGCGCCGCCGCCACGTCCTCGACTACGACGGCATCCAACTCATCGCCCTCAAATCACAACAACAGCAGGAGGCCCCCTAAAAGCCCAGGTCAGCAAGTGTCCTCCCCACGCCCGTGGGGGTGATCCGATCGCGAGGATCTTGGGCCAGTTGGCGGACAGGTCCTCCCCACGCCCGTGGGGGTGATCCG